>WRKV01000016.1 GCA_009777915.1 Bacteroidales bacterium
TGGAGCAGCTCTACGCCACACGTATTGCTCACAGTGTAGTGGTGAGTGCCGGGAACTGTCGGTGCTCCCTTGATAGAAACAGGTGCAGAATGTTCCCGGTTCTCGGGCGGACCCGAAACCGTGATGCCGTCAGGCGTGTTGATAGATGCAAAACGTGTACCGTCAGTCCACCAATTGATGATTAGAGTTTGTCCAATGACCGATGGAAATTCGATTGGGTCAATTGGCTCGCCCGGGCAAAGACCTTGATGCAAGGGGGCTGATGGGCACCACTGCGGAATTGGACAATAAGCAAAACTTTTGGTCGCAAAAGCTGCGATAAGGATTAAGATTAGGGTGATTTTCAAAAAAGCAAAAACCCCAACACCTTGTTTTTTAGGGCGTTGGGGCTTTATCAAGTAGCGGGGGCAGGGCTAATTTTTTGAAAAATGGCAAAAAACCATTGAAACAAGAAAAATGTATAATTTGTTGAATATGTGCCATTAGAGGCATATTTTTATGTTATCCTTTTTCATTCATTTTGCATTTGATTTCAAGTTGAGGGACAAAAAAGGGACAAAAACTTAATATTTTTCATATTGTTATCGAAAGGATAGAAATAAAAAAATTCACCGTCTTTGAACAAGGTTGATAATGACCTACAGCATCACGATGAATTTTGGTGCAAAGTTACAAAAAAGATTTCAAATAAGCAAAATTTTGATTGCTGAAAAGCCGAAATTTGGTGGATTCAAAAAAAATTGTAACTTTGCAGTGTCATTCGGACTTATGATATCGGTTGCCGTTTCAGCACGAACAAAACAAGTTTGTTTTAACTGTTGCGGATTAAGACGTTCAGACAAAGGGCGAGATTTTTCTTGAGCATTTGTCACATAAGAGGAGTGACTTTTTTGTTTTTCTGCCCACATCGTAATATATTTTCCATATTTGGCAGATTCAAAAATATTTCGTATCTTTGCACCGACAAATCGTAACAATTACAAGCTATGGAAACAGTCACGATTCAGATAAACAACGCTATGGGGTATCAGTTTTTGCAAAACTTAGAGGCTTTAGACGTTATTAAGGTGCTGCAAAATACACCTAAAATACAACTTATGGCTACGGCAAAAACTTCTGACCGAAACTTGCTAAGAGCAAAACGACTGGAAAGGATTAAAGCCATAACAAAAAATATCAGCGTGGACTTAGCCAACTATCGTTTTAACCGTGAAGAAGCGAATAATTATGACGAATAAACGATTTGCTTTAGATACCAATGTACTAATTTATTTAGGGGGAAATGATGCTGCCAAGCGCAGTGTTTCCGAAGATTTGTTATCGTTTGCTCCTGTTATTCCATCGCAAGTGGTAACGGAATTTTTGAATGTAATGCGTCGCTTGCGAAACATTTCCAAACTTCAGGCAATGGATGAGGCAAAAGCATTGTTTGCAGACTGTACGATTGCTCCGATACAAAATTCTACGATAAGTTTGGCGGCAACACTTATTCAAAAATATGATTTTCAACTTTTCGACAGTATTGTTGTGGCTTTGGCTTTGGAGGCTAATTGCGACATTCTTTACACCGAAGATATGCAGCATGGTTTGTTGGTCAATAAAAAACTTCAAATCGTAAACCCTTTTGCGTAAAAAGTTTGATAATTCAGTTTTTTTTGTATCTTTGCATTCGAAACAACGCCGAAAGGTGAAGTTTTTAATACAGCGAAAGCATCTCGTATCTGCGGGGTGCTTTTGTGTTGATAGATAGTTGAGGGACAAAAAAGGGACAAAAACAGAAAAGCAAAAACCCCAACACCTTGTTTTTTAGGGCGTTGGGGCTTTATCTTGTAGCGGGGGCAGGATTCGAACCTACGACCTCCGGGTTATGAGCCCGACGAGCTGCCTCTGCTCTACCCCGCAATGCGAGTGCAAAGATACAACTTTTTTTTGAGAAATGCAAGTTTTTTAATTAAAAAATGTTTCCAAACGATTCGCTCCGGTCGAAATAATGCTGATTTTGGTGTCCGTATTTTTTACAACAAAATTCAAATACTTTTGCACGTTTTCCGGTAATTTCTCAAACGTCTCAATGCCCGCTAACGATTGATTCCAGCCGTCAAACGACAAATAATCGGGTGTAACTTCGCCGTTCGAAAATTCGGTTGTTTTTTGTCCATCAATGGTATACGTTTCGGCGATTTTTATCTCTGAAAAATCATTCAACACATCTATTTTCGTCACAATCAAATCCGTCACTCCATTAATCATAATCGCATAATTCAATGCCGGCAAATCCAGCCATCCGCAACGTCTCGGACGTCCTGTGGTGGAACCGAATTCGTGACCGTTTTGTCGTAATTTTTCGCCGATTTCATCAAATAATTCCGTCGGAAAAGGACCACTGCCAACGCGTGTGCAATACGCTTTGAAAATACCAAAAACTTTTCCAATCCGATTCGGAGCAATGCCCAAACCCGTACAAACACCGGCTGTTGTGGTGTTCGAAGACGTTACAAACGGATACGAACCGAAATCAACATCTAACAACGTGCCTTGTGCTCCCTCTGCCAACACGTCTTTCCCTTCGTCCAACGCTTGATTGATGAAATATTCACTCGAAATAATATCGAATTTTTTGATTTCGTCTAACGCCGAAAACCATTTTTTTTCGTATTCTTCAAGCAGCATATTTTCAATTTTATAGTTTTTCCAATCGAAATTCAAACTCTCAATTTGACTGATATGTGTGGCTTTCAAAGCATCGTAACGAGCTTTGAAATCATCTTGCAAACTATCACCCAAACGCAAACCGTGACGAGCAGTTTTGTCGGTGTAAGTCGGACCGATTCCTTTCAAGGTTGAACCGATTTTTGCACTACCTTTGAATTGCTCCAAAGCAGCGTCCATCAAGCGATGTGTAGGAATAATCAAATGAGCTTTTTGTGAAATTTTCAGGTTTTTCGAAGGGTCGTAACCGTTCGCACGAATCATGGCAATTTCTTTCATGAAAATGTGAGCATCAATCAAAACGCCGTTTCCGATAACATTGGTAATTTGACTGTGAAAAATTCCCGATGGAATGGTATGCAAAACGTATTTTTTTCCGTCAAATTCCAACGTATGTCCTGCGTTCGGACCTCCCTGAAATCGTGCAATAACATCGTATTTGGGTGCTAATACATCTACAATTTTTCCTTTGCCTTCGTCGCCCCATTGCAAGCCTAAAATTACATCAACTTTTTTCATAGTTTTGTTCATTTGTTTTTCGTAGTAAATTTTTCCTTCAAATTCGTATCGTCTGAGTATACCGCATTCCAAGAGCAAATCAACGGTGTTGTAAAGTGTGCCTCTACAGACGGAAAACTTTTTTTTGCTCAACCGTTCCTTGAGCGACCGCACGCTGAAACGCTTGTCTGATAAGCAGATTTCCGAAAGAATAGCAAATCGTTCAGACGTTTGCCGAAGTCCTTTTGATTGGAGATATTTTGAAAAAATCAAAATTACATTTTCAGAGGGTGATTTTTTTGTTTTCATTTATTTCAGTTCCAAAATCCGTTCAACACGATCAATCGTAAATTCGCCGAGCAGTTTCAAAGTCTCAGCATTCAAGATAAGCGGAGCAGGAAGTTCGGGTGTTACAGTAACTTCAATATGGTTCAAAACAGATTTTCCGATTCTTAATTCACGCAAAGTAATCACGGCATTTTTGACAATATCTCCTTCTTCATCGAAAGCTTTTTCTCCATCTTTGAAATCATTTCTGTTGATTCGCCCTGTGCGTAAAAGTCGCATGGCATCTTCATTTCCGATGAGATTTCGTTCGGCATTTTCTTCGTAAACAAACGTAAAACTTGCACCATTTATCACCACAACAAATTCCGGTAAATTGGTTGGCGGATTGATGCGAAACGGAATGCGTTTATCGTCTTCCAGATTTGCCAATCTTACCAAATTATCTATGGAAATAGGCTCTCCATCTTCGGCAGGCGGAATAAAATCGTCTCGCAAAATACTGAACTCAGTTCGACGATTGAGATAGTGTGCCACCTCTTGCAGATTTCTCGGCAACTCATCAATAAAATACGGTGTTAAAACTGTTCCTGCAGAAATTTCAAGCGTTACATCACCAATCGTTTTTGACGCATGGTCCATAAACACTCGCGGAGCACGATCGCCGTAACCCCTTGCTACCAAACGACCCGGATGAATGCCACGAGAAATCAAGAAATCCACAACAGATTGTGCACGACGTTGCGACAACGAATCGTTGGTCATTGCAATCGGACGATTATCGGTGTGTGATGCCAATTCAACGACTAATCGCGGATTTCGTTCCATGAGTTCAATCAAACCCATCAACGAATCTTGATATTGTTCGATCAAATCCCATTGTCCGACAGCATACAAAATATCGGGCAAAACAACCGTTCCTTTGGGTAAAGGTTGCATTCGAAAATCGCGAACCATATCTTTGCCATTGTTCAAACCCACAGTAGTTTCAATGGCTTCAGCCTCCAAGTAGCCGGTTGTTGTAACCTGAAGTTTGTACGTTACATTTTGTCGGATTTGTGTTTCATCGAAACGATAAAACCCTCGATTGTTAGTAAATGTTTGTACGGAAAGCCCGTCGGTACCAACGATTTGCACCAATGCCTGTGGCATCAGTTGCATCGTTTCATCGTCGCGAACGAC
Source organism: Bacteroidales bacterium (assembly GCA_009777915.1). Taxonomy (GTDB): domain Bacteria; phylum Bacteroidota; class Bacteroidia; order Bacteroidales; family P3; genus WRKV01. The sequence continues at coordinate 4,675 of WRKV01000016.1, forward strand.
CCCTGAAATCGTGAAATTGATTTGAGGTAATGTGAAACTCCAAATATCATCGCCACCACGTCCGCCTTCTCGACGGTTGGAACTGAAAAATCCGCGTTCGCAATCGCGACACGCTGTCGAAAATGCAATTCCAAAATCGTCTGCACTTGAATTAATCGGCATTCCCATATTCTCCGGAATGTCCCATCCGTCGGCTGTTTTGGAACTTACAAAAATATCGAAACCACCTAATCCGGCGTGTCCGGTAGATGAAAAATACAACAACGAATCTCTTAAAAACGCCCACCCTTCTTTACCGGACGTGTTGATGTTTTTTCCTAAATTTTGCGATGGTCCGAATGGGCTGCTTGCGTTGTCACGTGTGGCGATCCACAAATCCAAATCGCCGTAGCCACCCTCCATATTGGATGTAAAAATGATGGTTCGACCATCTGCACTGACCCACGGATGCACACAATCGGCGGTAGAATCCGGCGACAGAGGCACATATTGCGGCTCACTCCAATTTTCGCCGTCGAAGTTAGAGGTGTAAATCAAACAGCCACTTTGTGTTTTCCGTAAATTCGCACAAAGCGTGAAAAAAACCGTATTTCCGTCGTTGATAAAAAACGCATCGGCTTCATTTGCCGGAGTATTCAAAACCCCTGATTTATCAAGTAGTGTAGGGGTGTTCCAATCCCCTTTTTGATCTTGCGTTGTGATGAATAAATCCGTAAATCGCTGACCTGTCCAATCGTCCATTCTCTTGCCTGTTGCACCGTCGCGAGCAGAAGTAAACACCAAAGATCGCTCGGCTTGATCCAAAAATCTCGGAGCCCAATCATTGTCTTTCGAATTGAGTCTTCTGATATTTTCAATCGTATGACGTGTTGGATTTTTCTCCCAGTGTTCGGTTTGTTTGAAATGTTCGAGCAATTGTTGAACATATTCATCATCGGGAACCAACTCCAAATAACTTTCGAGTTGAATAATCGCATTTTCCAAATCGCCTGTAAAACGGAGCATTTCAGCCAAATGTACATAAAGAATCGGTTGAATGTCGTAATAACGTGCACGAATCAGTCGGCGATATTGCGGAATGGCTCTGCGATGTTGTCCGGACAAGCGATAAGATTCTGCAATTTGAAAAATGATTTGATTTTTAAGTTGTTCGTTTTTTCCGGCTCTCGAAAATGCCCGCTGATAAAGGGTTACAGCATAATTGTACTGTTGCAATTCAAAGGCTTTATCGGCTTTTTCCAACCTTTTTTGTGCAAAACTTACCGTTGTGCAACACAACAAAAACGCAAAAAAACTATGTCTTAAAAATTTCATGTTTTCGGTTATTTCGCATAATTAACCGCTCGTGTTTCGCGAATCACAGTGATTTTGATTTGTCCCGGATACGTCATTTCATCTTGAATTTTTTTCGATAAATCGAACGAAATTTGTGCGGCTTCATTGTCGCTCACTTTGTCTGCACCTACAATCACACGGAGTTCGCGACCTGCTTGAATCGCAAATGTTTTCATAACACCGGGGTAAGAAAGTGCCAATTCTTCGAGTTTATTCAAACGATTGATATACGCTTCAACCACTTCACGACGTGCTCCCGGACGAGCTCCGGAAATCGCATCACAGGCTTGAACAATCGGCGAAATCAAGTTGGTCATGTCGCATTCATCGTGGTGAGCACCAATCGCATTACAAACATCGGGATGCTCTTTGAAACGTTCGGCAAGTTTCATGCCATGCAAAGCATGTGGAAGTTCCGGCTCGGTTTCCGCCACTTTTCCGATATCGTGCAACAATCCGGCACGCCGTGCAACCTTAGGATTCAAGCCTAATTCAGCCGCCATCGTTGCACACAAATTCGCAGTTTCGCGCGAGTGTTGCAAAAGATTTTGTCCGTAAGACGAACGATATTTCATGCGTCCAACCATGCGAACCAACTCCGTTGGCAAGTTCAAAATTCCCAAATCAATACAGGTGCGTTTGCCTGTTTCCATGATTTCGGCTTCGATTTGTTTGAACGTTTTGGTAACAACTTCCTCGATGCGTGCGGGGTGAATCCGTCCGTCTGTCACCAATTTGTGCAACGACAAACGTGCGACTTCCCTACGCACAGGGTCGAATCCCGACAAAATAATAGCGTCCGGCGAATCGTCGATAATCACTTCAATGCCTGTCAATGCCTCCAAAGCACGGATATTTCGCCCTTCACGACCGATGATTCGTCCTTTCACTTCCTCGTTTTCGAGGTTGAAAGTCGATACGGTATTTTCCACAGCATGCTCGGTTGCCGTGCGTTGTAGCGTTTCAATAACGATTTTTTTCGCCTCTTTATTTGCGGTAAGTTTAGCCTCCTCAACGATGTCACGAATTTGATTCAAAGCATCTGCTTTGGCGTCGTTTTTAAGTGCTTCAACCAATTCTTTTTTCGCATCGGTTGCAGAAAGTCCGGCGATGGTTTCTAACTTTTGAACTTGTTTGTCGTGAAGTCCGTCCAAATCGGTTTGGCGTTTGGCCAAAACCTCCATTTGCTTGGTTAGATTGTCTTTGAGGGCAGAGGCTTCGTTTTGTTTGCGTTGATACTCTTCAAGTTTTTGGTTGACGGATTGCTCTTTTTGCTTGATTGTATTTTCTCTACTTGCAATTTTTTGATTACGTTCGTTAATTTCTTTTTCGTGTTCGGCTTTGAGTTGCAAAAATTTCTCTTTAGCCTGCAACATTTTTTCTTTTTTCAAAATTTCAGCCTGATTTTCGGCTTCCGCCAAGGCTTTTTTGGATTTTGATTTGTTGATGATGAGTCCGATGCCTAATCCGAGGGCGAGGGTTACTCCTGATAGGATAAAAGGTAGTGTTTCCATGGTTTTGATATATTATGATTGAGTTTTTTTTGACTAAAAAACCGCACCCAAATTTTGAGTTTTAATAAACTCTCAAAGGTAATTCTAGGGCTGCCGTCGCGGGCAAGGTTCTGCTGTCGAACAAGGTTCAAACCATTCAGGTTGCAGCCGCCTTTTCCGGATCAGAGCTTGACCCTAATTGTAAATCTGTTGAGTTTACAAACTGGAATTGTTTTGGATGCGGAGATTGTAAGTGTGATATGTCTATGAACGTAGCAATGACTTGATAAATCTACACGTTGGAATCTAACAAATGACTTAGATTTTCCAATTTTTTCTCCAATTCTTTGTTGCTAAACGCCAAAATACGTTCGTTTTTCAAAGCATTGGTCGTGTATTGCAGAGCAACCATGGCAAGTAAATCTTGTTTATCCTTGAACGAAAAATTCGCCGCATAACTTTTCAAGCGATCGTTGATATACTTGGTCGCTTCCCTAAAGATCTCCTCATCTTCGCGTTTGATGGTGAGTTTGTAGGGACGGTCTGCTATCGTTACGGTGATGGATTGCTCGTCCATGATGGTTGACTACTGATTTAAAAGTCCGATACACTTATCTATTTCTCGCACCAATTCGTTGATTGCCAATTTGGCTTTCGTCGAATCTTTGCCGGAGGAAAATCCTCCACTGATTTTTAGTACGTTGATTTTGTTTTCTAATTCGGTTATTTTTTGTTTTTGATGATGAATAATTTGATCTTGATCTTTACATTTTGTTTCCAAGGTGCTGTTTTTCAGAGCCAATTCAGCCTGATTTTTAAGCAAACGATGAGTTTTCTGCTCAATTCCAACTGCCAAATCGATAATATTCGCCATAAGTTACAAAATGTTCTGCAAAGATACGAAAAAAAATTGATATTGCCAAACAAAAAAAGCGAAATGTCCCACATTTCGCTTTTTTTGTTTACAATTTACGGATTTACGATTTACCATTCTCCCCGTCATGTCGACCGGAGCACGCAAAGCGTGCGAAGCGGAGACATCCCCATGCTATTATTAGTCTATATTTCCTAATCCTTTTTTTGAGAGCAAAAAAAGTATTCAAAAAAACTCTTTGCAGGAAAAAATGTTGCACCCGTGCAACGTTTTCCTGCGGTAACGTATTCGCTACGCTCATGGTGTTTTACGCTTCGCCAAATCGCATTCATAATTCATAAATCATAATTCATAAAAAAAATTTTTTTTAGCCCCAATTTTAACATTTCTAAAAAAAATCATCGAAAATCGGTGTGTTTTTTATTTTTAGAACGTATTGATTTTTCTAATAGTTCAGCGATTTTAGTTAAAAGATTTTAAGATTTAACACTTTTTAACTTAAAATTTGGGATTTGTGTTGGTCTTTGTTGTAACTTTGCAGGAAAAATGTTAAACTCTATAAGATGCAAAACATGAAAAAAGAAACTAAATTACAACAAAAAATTCTTACCTTAGTAAGAAAAGCAAAGACAAACAAAACTCACAGAGACTTTGTTTCTATTGGGAAAATTACCAAATTTCAAGCCGATGTTTTCAACAAGCAACTTGGAATTGATGTTGCCGGATACGAACGGATAATCACGGCTGACGGCATAAGACACGCCGTGAACAAACATGATAACCTTGCCGAAACAGATTTCTTAGCCATATTGCTTATCGTGGATAGACCTGACTTCGTCGGTTTGGGCAAAAAGCAAGACACCATTGTGTACAGGAAGGATTTCGACAAGTTTTATTTCTATGTGGAATGTGTGCAAAGCAAGCGAAAACGGTTGGTACTTCAGACACTTTACAAAAGAAAAAAACCGCTTAGGCGCACCTAAACGGTATAAAGTTGCAGGATGCGGCTGATGTAAAGAACCTCCCGCTTACGTCCGTGACAGTTCCCCTGCATATGCTGTGCGGAAACATTGGTGTTTCCCACCGCACTGCAAAGTTACAAAAACTTTTCGAATTAACCAAATTTTTTGCAATTTTTGCACTCGCCGGCATCTCCGTATAGACGGGGCATGCCCCTACAAATTACCCGACGACGATAGGAATCGTCGCCGAACGGGGAATTTTGACATAATGAAGTTGTGTTTTTTATCGCATTAAAACTGACCTGTTAGAGTTTATTTCAAATTCAAATTTCATTTTTTCATCATTTCGCAAAACAATTAATTCGACTTTATCCAAACTTTTCCAAAAATCACGCTGTTTTTCGTATGGAATTTCTTGAATACATACGCCATTTACAAAAATGATTTTATCTCCCGATTGCAAACCCGATTTTGCGGCAGGACTATCTTCGAAAAACGCTCTAACAACCCACCCTTTCAGGGTTTGACTTCGGTCTGCATACCCAAAACCTCGTCGCAGGGATAAATCCTCAAACGGGATATTAAAATTTCGATTGGGTTTCAAATATAAAGCAGGTGTGTCTCCAAAATCTATAATCACATCGAAATTATCCAACAAACGATTTCCCAACAATCCACCAGAAGCTTGCTCCGAAATCATAAAACCACTTCTATCCTCAGAATACCTCAACTCCATGTTGTCCAATTTATATCCCCCTATTTCAACGAAATTTGTTTGAAAATAAGCAGTTGTGGACTGTCCGGAAATACCGGCGTTATCCACAACCGCTCGCACTTTATTCGGAGTTCGAGCAGCAAGATTATACTTTTCGGCGATTGGTGTTGCTAAAAAAAGACTGCCTCCCGAACCAATATCAAGCAGGAGGGTTTCCTGAATACGAAACGTATCATTGACTTGAATTATGAGTGGGACGTAGAACCTAATGGTATTGCCAAATTTTTGTATTTCTATATCTATTTTGGTATAGTTTGAAAGTTTCATTTCATTTGCCTCGTTATGCAACATCAAATATTCGCAATCGTAGTTAATCTCCATAAGATATTTATTATTAGAAAAATATCTATGCCCAAGAACACCATCATAGAAATCTCCGGCACCCGATTTTCTGTTAAGAACAGGAATACTTGCGGTTTCATAAATATGGTTCTCAAACTTAAGGCTAAGCGTGTCTGCAATAAAAGGAACTGTTCGCATTCCTCCAGTGCCAACGCCACCTATCCTGCCTTGTGTAAATCTTAAGTTTTCAAAGTATACATTAGCGAGGAACGTGCTGTCTAAAGCTAATCTATCTTTCCCGGTATCAAACATAAAATTACCTTGTATGCTATCATTGATTTTACCCGGTATGTAGATGTGATTATTTCGATAGACAAATGGTATTGCATTTTTCGGAAGCACACACGGATTCTCGGCTTGAGTGCTGTTGTAACCGCAAAATAGAACAACGATTAGAGTTATGAAAAGAATATGTTTGCTCACTATGCTATGGTTTTCCTTGGTTAACTGTTTTTTTTACTTGCTTATCATCAAAACAAGACGAAATCCTGTTAAAAAAGGAAACATATCACTCGCCAACGCAGCTGAGTTCAAGATATCATAGCCTGTAGAAATGCAAGAACCTCCTCGTGTTTGATTTTCTTCCCACATCATTTCTGCTGCATTTCCATATAGGTCATAAAACCCTTTTGCGTTGGGAGGAAAAGTATTTCGCTCTGTTAATCTGAACAGCGTCTCTGTTCCGAGTAAATCAGAGAATGCATTTCTAAACGGCCATACAATTTCATATCTTTGTGTGCGTGCATTAAGATGTATCCATGTTTGAGGAACTTCAAAATAATTACACATTTTTTCACTCGTGTTCTTATTTCGTAAGGGATATCCAGCAGGATTATTATCTATTTGAGCAGCATATTCCCATTCGGAAATAAATGGTAAACGGAAGTAAAAACGAGAATCCTCAGTTTGAATTTTTCGACGATACATTTCATCCAACTGTCCTAAAAACCAATAAATAATTCTCTTTTCAAGGCCAACTATCGGTAAATTCTCACCCCATTTTCGCTCTGAATGTAACATGCTCTCATATTCAGCATACCATAAAAGATATTTTTCTTCAGCATTGGTTTTAGTTTCGAATATCTGTTCTCGAAAACTTGGCAACACTGACTCAGTATCCACTTCTGCCAGTGCTATCATGGTCATAAATTCATCAACACTAACGGGATATTTGCTCATATACACTGTATCAGAGATTTGTATCATTTGAGACAAAATAGAGTCTAAAAAAACCATTTTGTCAACTCTTTTTTGGGCATGACATACTAAAACGAACAAAAGTAGAACAACTGTAGCTAATCCGTTTCTAAGTTTCATAAATTTTTTCATAATTTTTTTTGTTTTGTTGGGGCGAGGCATGCGTCGCCCCAACAGATTTGATTTGCAAAGATACAAAAAATTATTTAATTCGATAGGTTAGAAACCTATCGGGATAGATGGACGGAGGTAGAATCTCAGCCCAACGGGGACTAAAACGCAATCAAATTATCATCATTATAAACGAGTTTTCCACCACGTTGGCGGATAACGGCGATGCCTCGCTTTCGGGCTTTGGCAGCCGTACTCTCGCGGATGTTCATGCTTGCCAAACCTAAGTAAACCTTGTGCTTTTTATACTGAGGAAACCAACGGCGAAACGATACAGCGTGATCCAAAACCTGATCAACATCGCTGTCGCGTGCTCGGTACTTAGTTTCGATGATAGCAATGTTTTTATCATTGAGCATCACAATATCGTATTCGGCATTTTCGCCTTGAAGTCCTTTGAAAACACGGTTCCGCTGCACATCATCAAAGTGCATTTTGCCAAGGGTAGGATCTTCCTTGAACACGTTGTAGAAGTAGTCCTCAGCGTACAGACCATTGCTCTCAGAGATACCAAAGATGATTTTGGAGTGCTCTTTTATAAGACGGTCAGTTTCTGCGATCTTCTTGTCGGTTTCTTTAAACATTTCACGGAGTTCATCCCAGGTTGGGACTTTATTGGTTTTTCGGGCAGTGGTTTGTTTAGTTGTTTTCATAACAATATCATTTTCGACACTGCAAAGTTACAACAATTTTTTGGAATAAAAAAGTTAAAAATTGTTAAAAAGTGTTAAAAATTGTTAAAATGTTTTTCACTATCGGGGTGGGGACAAACTTTGCCCCTATGTGGGATTCCTTAAAATCCAACCATCAAACCCATTGCCAAGCCACTGTTGTTGAATTTGGGCACAGATTGAATTTTTTGGTTTTGGTACTGCCAACTGCTATTGCTAAGTGCTTGTTCCCATTTGACGTAAGCCGAAAGATTAAATCTTTTATACAATTTTAGATTGCCTTTCACACCTGCATTTAGACCAAAACTGGTTTGTGTCAAATTCAACGATGGAACTTCTAAGATCTCTGAAACCGTAAGCTGATTGCCAAGAGTTCGATTATCGTTATAGTTCAATTCGTTTACGCTAAAACCCATGCCTGCAAATGGCGAAACCCGAATCCGCTGGTTGGCAAACACATCATACGCTACGTCCAAATTTCCACGACCGTTCAACCAATTGAACGTAATATCGTTTTTCGAATGTTGAAATAAACGAAAATTTCCGGTAATAATTATGGACAGTTTTTCGCCTTGTGGTTGCATGGTAAAAGCGAATGTTCCGCCTCGTCGCACGTTTGGCAAATCAACTTGAAATTGCTCGGAAACAAAATTTTGAAAATCCTTGCTGGTTCCGAAAGCGAAGTCGATACCAATTGCAAAATCAAATGGATCACTCTGACAATTTTGAACAGTTGCAGAATTTTCTGCTCTGACAATTGAGCCGATGCACAACATTAGCACAACGACAAAGATAGGTAATTTTTTCATGGGTTTAATTGTTTATGTAAAATTAGGTTTATTTTTGATTTGATGTCCACATCCGTGCTGGTGAGGAATTCATTTTTTTACATTCTCTTTCTTCAAACGATAAAAATCATAACCTATCTCCGCACTTATGAAAAGACTAATTATCAATGAAAAAATAGATGCCCCTATACCTACTTGTTCGTAAAATGAAGTGATTAACAACCAAATATTAGTGATAACCAAAACAACGCAAACTGCAAGAAGTACCATTAATATGACCTCTCTCGCTTTAATAGGTAACTTTTTAACAACCACTCTGTTAATAATGAGTGCTATGCCGAATACTATTGTTGATATTATTATTATTTTCAACCACATAATTCATATAGTTTTAGAATTAATTGACTTATTTGTTTATTGCTTTTTGCTCGAAAAATCGGCACGGATTTGATGAATATCCGTGCGGTGCTATCACTCAATTTTCTCCTCTTTTTTATGGGTAAGATTCATGGTAGATACAAAGCCGATGAAAATCATAAACCAAGAAAAGGCAACAGTTTTCAAATTTTTTTCAAGTGCTGCATCCACTCCAACAGCGACCAAACAAATTGCAGATACTGCAAAAATCGTCCAATAAATAATTTTTTTCTTTTTCATTTTTTTTAATTTAGTTGTGATATATGAAATCTATCTTGATAGGACGACGGGCGATGAAATCGCCGCCTAACGAGGTTTTTCAGTTTTTGAAATGATTTCGATTAATGAGTAATTGTGCGAGTAGAAGTCGTCCATCATTAATTGTTCTTTACGCTCTTTTTTAACTTTGAGAAGGTATTCAAATCCTCTTTCGTAGAGGAATCCTTCAATTTGAGAGAGTCCCATGTGAACTACCTCGCCGGATTCTATTTCTGTTGTTTGCATATATTCACACGGCAATTCACTTAGGATAGGGGTTTTCCATACTGTTTCAGATAAAACAGATAGCATTACAATTGTTTCTTTTTCTTTGCCTTTGCAAGAATGGAATCCTCCCACCATCATCAGCAAAACCGCCGAAAGTGCTGTAATTTTTAAGATTGTTTTCATGGTGATTTTTTGTTTTGTAGGGGCGAGGCATGCCTCGCCCTTACCGATTCAATCTGCAAAGATAAGTAAAAATTTCGAATCAACCAAATTTTCGTAAGGTTTTGGTTAATTTTTTGTTATTTGGGGTTCTCAATGAAATTGGAAACTTAAATTGATGTAGAATACGCTTTCAAAATTTCGGTAACTAAACGATGGCGAACTACATCTTTTTCGGTGAGTTGAACAATGCTCAAACCTTTCACGTGTTTGAGAATTTTTAAGGCGTGCAAAAGCCCCGACGATTGATTTTTCGGCAAATCAATTTGTGTGATATCACCGGTAACTACGAATTTTGCTGACTTTCCCATACGGGTGAGAAACATTTTCATCTGCATTTCGGTGGTGTTTTGAGCCTCGTCCAAAATCACAAACGCTTGGTCTAATGTACGTCCCCGCATAAAAGCAAGGGGTGCAATTTCAATCGTATAATCCTCCAAATAATCAATCAATTTTTGCTGAGGCAACATATCGCGAAGGGCATCGTAGAGCGGTTGCAAATACGGTTCCAATTTATCTTTCAAATCACCGGGCAAAAAACCTAAATTTTCTCCGGCTTCAACAGCAGGTCGTGTCAAAACGATTCGCTTAACTTCCTTATTTTTCAAGGCTTTCACTGCCATTGCAACGGCAGTATATGTTTTCCCGGAACCTGCCGGACCAACCGCAAAAACCATGTCGTTTTTTTCGCAAGTTTCAACCAATTTTTTTTGATTTGCAGTCAGAGGTTTGATTTGTTTTCCATTGCGACCGTGCAACAAAACATCTTTATTGACGGCATTTTCCATAAGTTTGAAATTGCTGTCGGAATCTACAATTTGAATAATATCATTTTCGTTCAAACGATTAAACGTTTCGAAATGATGTAAAATTTGATTGAACTTGTCTTCGAAATGTTCGATTTCATCGGAGTTTCCGGAAAATTTCAATTCATTTCCGCGAATCAGTATTTTTATTTTCGGAAATATCTGTCGAATAAATTTGAGGTTTTTTTCTTGTGCACCAAATAAATCCAACAAAGAATATGCCGAAAGGTCGATTATTTTTTCATTCATAGGATAACTTTTTTGCAAAAATACGAAAAAAATGTTATCTTTGCAAAAAAATTAATGTATGCGTTATCAAAAAACAGATTTTTATTGTCCGAAAACCACCGAAAAATTGGCGGAAAATTACAAGTCCATTTTGTCGCTAATCGGCGAAGATCCTAATCGTGAGGGGCTTCAAGATTCTCCCGAACGGATTGCACAAGCCATGTTGTTTTTTACGCAAGGCTACGAACAAAATCCGGAGGATATCCTCAAATCGGCAATGTTTGAGGAGGATTACAAACAAATGGTGGTTGTGAAAGATATTGAAATTTATTCGCTTTGCGAACATCACTTGGTTCCGTTTTTCGGAAAGGCACATGTGGCGTACATTCCCAATGGGAAAATTTGCGGATTGAGCAAGATTCCGCGTGTCGTTGAGGCGTATGCACGGCGTTTGCAAGTGCAAGAACGTTTGACTCGTCAAATCAAAGAATGCTTGCAACAAACATTGAATCCTTTGGGCGTGGCTGTAGTGATTGAGGCTCGTCACCTGTGTATGAGTATGCGTGGTGTTCAAAAGCAAAATTCCATCACCACAACGTCCGATTTTTCGGGAGCATTTTTGAAAAATATATCAACGCGAGATGAGTTTATGCAACTTATTTCGTCGGATTTGATTAAGAATTAAATTTTTCGTATCTTTGCAACACCATGAAACCATTTTTGCGATATGTTGCCGAGGATTTGATTGAACGAAATTTGAATTTGTCTGAAACGGCAATTATTTTTCCGAATAAACGTGCTTCGGTGTTTTTCGACAAACATCTTTACGATGTTTTGGAACGTCCGTTTTGGTCGCCGAATTATTTGGCGATTAACGAATTTTGGTCGCAATTTTCTACGTTGCAAATTGCCGATTCAATTTTGTTGAACACTACGCTACACAAGGTTTACAACAGGTTTTCGAAAAGCGAAGAAACTTTTGATGAATTTTATTTTTGGGGCGAATTGTTGTTGCGAGATTTCGATGATTTGGATAAACATTTGGTAGATGCCAAACAGTTGTTTCAAAACGTTCAAACCCTAAGAGCTATGGAGAATCCGGTGCAGTATTTATCGGAGGAACAAGTCAACGTTTTGAATCAGTTTTTTATAAATTTTGATCCTGAAAAAAACAGTGAATTGAAAGAAAAATTTGTACAAATTTGGTCGGTGTTGCACGATGTTTACGATCAATTTAATCAGGTTTTGAAATCGCAAAACCTTGCGTACGAAGGGCTTTTGATGAGAGATGTTATCGACCATAAACTGAATGATGAAACCATAAATTTAACGTCGTTGATGACTACGCCGTTACCGTATAAAAATTATGTGTTTGTGGGTTTCAATGTGTTGAATCCTGCGGAAGAAAAATTGTTCAAATTTTTCAAAAACACCCAAAACGCCTTATTTTATTGGGATTACGATGAAAGTTTTTTCAAAATTCCTAATCATGAAGCCGGAATTTTTATCAAACGTAATTTGGAAAATTTTGGAAATGCACTCCAAAATCCCGCTATTTTCAATAATTTTGAAACATCGCAACGAACCAAAAAAATTACGTTTGTTGCGTCTCCAACTGAAAATGCACAAACCCGTTTTGCCGATGAGTGGTTGACACTTCGGCAAGGCACAACGTCTGAAACTCGGTCGTTGAATGGATTTGAAACGCCCGAACCCACCGAAAATGTGATTGTTTTGTGCAATGAAAATCTTTTAATGCCTTTGATTTCGGCACTTTCAAACGATGATGTTGTGAATATCACCATGGGTTATCCGGTGAAACAAATGCCGATAGTTGGGCGGATTCGACAAATTTTGTCATCATACACAACTAACGCAAAATTGCCGAATATAGAGGCAAAGCAAGCATTGCCTCTATTGATTGACACGTTGAAATCCGAATTAAAATCAGATTCAACGGCGACCGACCCATTGCATCAAGAAGCAACATTTCGGGTAGTTTTGCAATTGAATCGCCTTGCAGATGTGATGCAAAATCATCAATTGAATTTGTCGATGCAGAGTCTACAACGCTTGATAGATCAGATGTTGAGCGTTTTGACGGTTCCGTTTTCGGGAGAGCCTGTTTTGGGAACACAAATCATGGGTGTTTTGGAAACCCGAAATTTGGATTTCAAAAATGTGATTATGCTTTCGGTAAATGAAGGTATGTTGCCGAAATCGGCGAACGACGGATCGTTTATTCCGTATACTTTGCGGAAGGCATTTGGTATGACGCTTCCCGAACATAAAACTGCGGTTTATGCGTATTATTTTTTCCGTTTGATGCAACGTGCGGAACATATTGCATTGGTTTACAACACCGCCACAGAAGGCTTGAACAGAGGCGAAATGAGTCGATTTATGTTACAATTAATGATTGAAAACGGATTCGAAATCGAATATAAAACTTTGTCGACTTCTGCTGTTGAACTTCAACAGCAGAGAAAAATCGCTATTCCGAAAACATCTGAAATCAGAACCATTTTATTGGAAAAATATCGTGAAGACACAGCAAAATCAGGACTTTCGCCATCTGCCATCATTACATTCTTGACTTGTAAATTGAAATTTTATTTGAGTTATGTGATCGGTTTGAGGGCGAAAAAGCCCGATATTTCAGATATAGATGCTGCAGCGATTGGCACGTGGTTTCATCGAAGTGCAGAAATTTTATATCGAAAAATTTCCAATCAATTAGAATTTGACAACAAAAATAATTTTGTTGAGTTTCGTGAAAGCCTTATCAACGCTGATGATTTGAAAGAATATCTGGACGAAAAAAAACGAGAGGAATTGGTGGACATGGCGTTTGAAAAATCCGAGTATTCGGGTGAAGAATTGATTGTTCGGCGGTTGTTGACAGACAATCTAAAACGCTTGATTTTATTAGACATTCAGAAAGCACCATTCACTCTTTTGGCGATGGAAAAAAACATTTCGGAGGTTGTAAATTTTGGTGATATTTCTATCAAAATGGGAGGTTTCGTTGACCGAATAGACAATATCGACGGCTATTTGCGAATAGTGGACTACAAAACCGGCGGACATTTGAAAATGCTTAAAATTGATAAGTTGCACGACTTGTTTGACGAGAAAAAAATCACTGAAAACCGCAATTATTTACAGGCATTAATTTACAGTTTTTTGGTTTCGAAAACGTCTAAGAACCGCCGTATTTTACCGTGTTTGCTGTATATTCATGAAGCACACAAGACCGATTATTCGCCTGCATTTTTACCCAATGATTACCATGAAATTTCTGCGGAATTTGAAACCTGTTTAACCCATTTATTACAAGAAATTTTTGATGCAAATACCGAATTCGATGCAACGGAAACCCCTGCAAATTGTAGGTATTGTGACTATTTGGATTTGTGTAAAAAACAAGGTTTTGAAAGTTGGGGTTAGCCAATTTGCATACTTGTTTTCCGAAAGCAAAAACTATATCCTATCGTCCGAAAATATCTTGCAGTAGGGTTGTGATTTCATCGTATCCGCCTACACAATAGGCTAAAATCCGTCCTTCGGGATCGAGGAGCAGTTTGGTGGGAAATGCCTTGACGTTGTAGAGATTCAGCAAGCTGTGTTTGTCATCATTTTCCATGAGATTGATTTGTCGCCAAGGCAGATTGTCTTGCTCGATTGCCTCCAACCATCTATCGCGATTTCTTTCGTTTCCGGCTAAACCTAAAATGTCGAATGATTCGTTTTTATAGGTGTTGTACAATTGAATCAAGTCCGGATTTCCCTTACGGCACGGACCGCACCAAGATCCCCAAAAACTGAGAATCACATATTTTCCGCGATAATCGCTTAGCGAAACAGAATTTCCATCTCGGTCTATTTGTGTGAAATTCGGTGCTGTCACGCCAATAGCCGTTGCTTTGGCGGATTCTATCGCCGCTTCGATTTTGTGTCCAAATGGCGAACGCCGTGCCGTTTTTCCGAATTTGGCAAAATCTTGTTGCAGTTCTTCCAAACTTTTGAGCGGTATCGTTTGGGTGTAAAGAAAAGCCGCAAACGGACTGTTAAGATTGTTGGTAATAAATTGCGTTTCGATATGCATCATTTTTTCTTTAACCGTTTCGTACTCAGCGGCTAAAGCAGTCAACGTTTCCTCGTCTGCTTCGTTATTTGCCTTATTAATGGCATGGTGCAATCGGTTCATTTGTGCATTGGCATCATACAGCAGGACATTCAGAGCAGCCAAATCCTTGTTGTATTCGCCACCGGAAACTTTGGTAAGGTTCATGTGTTCGACGTGCCCTTGCAGGGTAATGGTTGATTGAGGTGAAGCAAAGAAATTGAAAATCGGCGGACTGATCAGTATCATCGCTTCCGACATTTGCGATACATCGCGTATCACCAGCGTTACATAAGCAGGCGATGTTTCTTTCATCGTCAATACCACATTGAAACCGTCGGTTTCGTGTGGAATCGTGTCCGTAATCATGTCTTCGGCGGTGAAATACTCTAAGGTTACCAAATGGTTTTCCGTTAATCCGGCAAACGTTCCTTTCAAACGAAATTCGTTGTTTTTTAGTCCTCCGGTGCAGGAGCACATTGCTACAGCAAGAATACTTGCGACAAGTACGCTTGATTTTGTTTTGAATGTTTTCATGGTGTTTATTTTTTTTTGTTAGATTGTCAATGTTTTTTTTATGGATTATCAGTCCAATTGGAATTAAATCTCATCACCGATGGCGGTATTCTGTACACCAATCTGTCCTCAGTCAGGGTGAATGTATTTAGTTCATCGGTATGGATATAATTTGCTTTTAAGTCTTGAAACAGCGGGTCGTTCCACAAGCGTCTCATGTCGAACCAACGATGTCCTGTTCCCATGTATTCGCGCAAGCGTTCTTCAACCACAAATTTTATCAAATCCTCTTTGCTGTTGATGTTTTCAGGGATTTCACCCAAACCCTCTTCAAAGCGATGTTGACGGAGATAGGTGATCAGTTCGCGTGCTTGGGTGGTTTGATTGGTTCGTGCCAAACATTCGGCATAAAAGAGATAGAATGCGGGCAAATCAACACCTTCGTTGTGATCACTTCGATATCCTTTGCGATAACTGCTGTAATAACCCCAATCGTCCGTATAAAATTCTTTTCGCAGATCTCCTTCCGCAAATAAATCCATGTATTCGGGTTTGATAAGTGCTTTGGGATCGGAAAACATATCTCCGCCGTGACTCACTACAACACGTCTGTTAAAAGCAATTTCAACATTATCCAAATCAAAATTACTCGGATATCCTAAGCCAAAATCCCACAGAAAATTGTCTTTCCAAATCGGCATCTGAATTTTGTAATCAAACAACGCCAATTCCACACTCGACTTGGACAGGAGAGTTTCGGCTTGTGCGAAAGCCGCCGTTGCTTTTTCGTAATCGTGCATAAACATATAAGCCCTGCCCAATATGGCATAACCCGCAAAGCGATAAATTCGTTGCCGATGTTGGGTATGTTCAGCCAAATACGGCACCGACTTTTCAAGTTCCGTCAAGACGAAATCGTAAATTTGTTGCACGGTGGCACGTGTAAACGATGTTGTTCCCGTTGAGGCTTCCAAGACCAACGGCACACAAAGATCGGTTGCTGCTGTTGCCGAATTGTAGGGTTTCCCGAAAAACTGTGCCAACATCATGTAGTTGTAAGCACGTGCAACCCTCGCTTCCGACAACACGCGGCGTTTTTGCTCGTACGTGGCATCTTCTGCGTCCATGACACCGTTGACCACGACATTGAACACATAGATTTGGTTGTACAAACCGCCAAATTCAAGCGGATAGAGGTCTGTTTCAAACATATCGGCAACCCATCCGAACGCATTTCGTTCTGCCGGCATCATATTGCCGATGATGGATTGGTCGGACATCAATTCGTCGGTCATATAAGTCCAATGAGCATCATTTGTGAATGATATGCCTTCCGGCGTTTCTCTTGTGAACATGAAGTTGTTGGTACCGGGCGTAAACAGGAGTCCTTCGTAGTGTTCAAAGAGATAGACGACATCTCTGCCTTTGGGTTTAACATTCAGAAATTCTTTGGCACAGCCTCCCAAGATAAACATGGATAGCAGAATTGATGCGATGAGTGAAAGATTTATTTTTTTCATAACGATTTTCGATTTTAAGGTTTATTATTTGAAACTTACAGATAATCCTATCGAGAAAGAAGGTCCGAAACGAGTTTCTCTGATGCCGTAGCGATAGTTATAGGCTTCGGGATCTATGCCGTTTTTGTTGGCAGCCCAATAGAACAAATTGCCGGCTTGCAGTCTGACTCTTGCCGACTCAACATACGCTTTATCACAGATATTTTGGGGTAATGTGTAAGAAAGCGAGACATCACGCAACTTAATGTAAGATGCACTGACCACATTCACATCTGCATCGTTGTAAAAACTGATCGATCTGCGAGCCTCACTAAAATCGGGATTTGCTACGTACGAGGGGATATTGGTATGTGTTTCATCGCCGATTTGTTGCCATCTTTTAGCAAAATCCGCATCGATATTTTGGTACATTCGTCCGCTTGAAAATTCCATACGTGGTGTTCTCATTTTATGTCCGAGATTATAGACGAACAGAAAACTGAGTTCAAAATTTTGGTAGGTAAGCGTATTCGTCAAACCGCCATACCAAAGCGGTTGCGAGGAACCCATATACACTGCGGCGTCCATACTTTGAATTTGTCCGGTTTGTTTGACCTTAACTTTTTGGTTGTTTTGATAGTCGTAAATTTGCGGGTCGCCGAGATGGTCGAGCCCTGCCCACTGATAGGCGAAAATGCTGAACGCCGAATAACCCGGCAAATAGCGTTGATCCACCTTGTTTGAAGGCGTAACAGCCATCTGATCGTAAAATTCCACCACCTTGTTTTTGTTGTAAGTCAACATAAGTGCAGTGTGCCAACTAAACTCTTTGGTGCGAATGTTTTTGGTGTTTACACTAAGTTCAAAGCCCTTGTTGGTTAATTCGCCGAGATTCCCCAAAACACTACCCCAACCGGTTGCTTGATTCAATTCAACATAACCCAACAAGTCGGTGGTTTTTTTGTGATAGATGTCGAGATTTGCACTGATACGGCGGTCAAACATTGCCACATCAAGACCAAAATTCAAGGTTTGGGTTTTCTCCCATACCAATTTGTGGTTTGCAGGGGTCATAATCGTATAAACAACATTCGGAAAACTTGGGTTCGGAAAACCATAGATGAGATCATACGAGCCGCCCATTCCCGGATCCGGTGAATTACCTCCCAAACCATAACTCAACCTGAGGTTGAGATGGTTGATGATTCTTATCTCTTTCATAAAATCCTCATTGCCCATAGTCCACGCTACACCTGTTGACCAAATGGGTTTGAACTGCACGCTGGGGTCACTTCCGAAAAGATTCGACTGATCAACACGAATACTGCCATTGAAAGAATACTTATCCAAATAGGTATAAGCCGCATTAGAATAGAACGACACAAAACGAGTTTCGATTTCGGAAATGGAATACATTTTATCTTGCGAACTTCCACTCAACATGGAAAGCGGCATAGAACCGGGCAACAACAATATGCCCTCAACTCCGTAAGTTGATAACATACGCTCATCGTAAGACACATAAAACAGCCCT
This sequence comes from Bacteroidales bacterium, assembly GCA_009777915.1. GTDB lineage: Bacteria > Bacteroidota > Bacteroidia > Bacteroidales > P3 > WRKV01. Next base: position 23,114 of record WRKV01000016.1, read on the forward strand.
TGCGGATTATAGCCTCTCAGATTATTGGTGGATACCATCAAGTTGTCGGCACGCATCTCCATTCCTGCAAGGGCTGTAAGCTGATGTTTATAGTTATCAAAAGTACGGTCGAACAAAAATTGATTTCTGACGGTCCAATGTTTCTCGTTAGAAACCAATCCTCTGTATCTGCCTCCTGTTTCGGGGAGATGGTGTTCGGGAAGTCCGAAATAAGGGTCAATCGTTGTAAAGCGTACAACCTCAAATCGCGTGCCATAAGACTTGTTATCTCGAAATTCTTCCGATAAGCCGCTGTTGCGTTGATATTGATAGCGTCCTTCGAAATTAAGCCCTTCGATAAGTTTGATGTTGATGCCGCCATTGACTCTTGCATTGAACGACGACCCTTTGTCAAATCCGTAGCGGAGTTCGTCTAATGGGACGTAATCCAAATTCACACCACTTAATTCCTCGGCGTAGTGCATCAAGGATTCTTGATACCTTAGCGATGCGTGTGAAAGATGATTACCGTTTTGATCTTTGAACATCATATAAGGCAAGAGCCTGTTCATTGATGCGGATTGTGGCAAAAATCTATCGCCGTAGTCGTTTTCCGGCAGAAGACCGTTATTATCGGTGGTTTGCACAAAATTGGCTGTAAGGTCGAGACGTAGCCAAGGTCTTGGATTGAAATCCTGACGTAGGTTTATGGCATATCGGTTACGATTCGTGAGCGAAACGCCTTGATTGTGTTCGTACATGAAAGAACCATACGTAGAATAATCACTACTTCCTGTTGTAAACGAAACACTATGTCGCGTCGAAAATTCCGGCTGCATAAAGTATGTCCCTATTTGCGAACGATTGTTGAGAGATGCTAAATCTGTCAAGGTTTTGTTCATTTCGCTTTCGCTGATTTCGCCGTTGTACCATTGATACATGGGTTTTTCGTGAGGAAGCACGATCGGATACATATCAGACGCCAAACCGAAATTTCTGTTCAAAACATCGTTGAACGTAACCGGATCAAAAATTTCGCGTGCTGTTCGAATAAATTGCTCGCTCGACATATAGTTCAAATAGTCGTAATCCGGACGACCTCTAAACGTAGCTATACCATTGTAATTTACGGAAAACTTACGATCGGTGTCGCGACCTTGTTTCGTCGTAATAACGATAACACCGTTGGCGGCTTGGGCTCCCCAAATGGAGGCAGCAGTAGCATCTCTGAGAACAGTGATAGAGGCAATGTCGTTTTCGTTTACCATCAATTCTACGTTTGGTGCCGACATCGGTACGCCATCAACCACAAACAGCGGTTGCAAAGTGGTCAGCACCGAATTGGCTCCTCGTATCAGAAGTTTTTGCTCATCAGAACCGTGATTGATGCTCAGTCCGGTGATCAGCCCTTCAAGACCTTCCACTACACTGCCTTTTGCAGAAATTCTGTTAGCCACATTTTCGCCCGACACCATGTTGAAGGCTCCGGCACTGCGTTCGCGAGACATGATTTGATAACCCGTTACAACGACACCCTCTAAGGTGGCTGTCGACAATTGCATTCTCACAGACATCGGTCGGGATAGGTCGGCACGAAGTTCCATCGTTTCGTAGCCCATAAACGAAAATACTAAAACACTTTCAGCATTTGGAACTGTAATGCTGAACACGCCCGAATTTGAGGTAACCGTACCCACCGGGGTTTCTTTCAAAATGACGGTAACAAAAGGTAAGGTTTCGCCGGTAACATGATCGACGACCGTACCGGTAACCGTGTGTTGGGCTGATAACGACAGCTGCAGCATACACAGCATTGTTATCCATAACATGAAATTTGGATTGTTGCGGTTCATATTCTGTTTTTTTTTGGATGTTTTTGAAGTGATTTTTTTAGTTGCAAAGGTAGGCAATAAAAATGAATTTTCGCAAAAATGAGCCAAAAGATTTTTTTGAGGCATACTCGAAATTTACACCTTGAGAATGAACAACTTAAAATGGTCTTTTGGGTTCACAAATCCAGATTTTCCAAAAAATTGCATTTTTTTTCTTTCAATACTTTTTTTGAGAGCAAAAAAGCCTCTGCCGTCATGTCGACCGGAGCACGCAAAGCGTGCGGAGTGGAGACATCCCCCGGCTATTGACCGTGCCGAATTAGTAGGGGCGAGGCATGGGTCGCATTCTACATCCCGTAGGGATGTATCGCTCGGTAGAATATGCATTCGGTTTTTATATATCCTGCATCCCGTATGGGATGCATCCCATCTATTTATCGGTCGCATACCTACGGCATGCGTGGTGTTGGTGACATTTCTCGTTTTCTACCGAGCGAGGCATTCCTAACGGAATGCGACTAATGTATGGGCGACGCATGCGTCGCCCATACGATTTAATTATCCTTCACACAACGCAAGGCGAACCCGGTATTCTTACTGCCGTTGAACTGCGGGCGGACAGCGGACGCATCGTAGCGCAGGGTGAACGCAAGCGTGGCGATGTTCTCTGAGGACGACCAGTAGCTCGAATTCGCACCCGACAGAGGGCTCGAGAGTGCCGTCCATCGGGAGCCCCCCCAATTTCCGGCGCCGGTGCCGGTGTACTTCTGATTGGTTCCGGTACCCGTGAAACCATTCTCACCAGAACCTACACTGCGATTTTCACCCGTGCCTCCCAAAAGAATATCCAAATCGATAAAATCTTGTTGGGTAGGAACTCGCCAAGGCGAAGGACAAAGAATCGCCGCATGTTTCATCACAGCACACCAAGAGAAGTAATGAACTCCGGAACCATTGGTGGAAGCACGACAATCTACATTGAAATTCGGGTCAGACCCGCCATTGTAAGAGTCACCTCTTGGCTCACATTGATCGGAAACAACCGCATCAGACCAAACCTGAGTAGGTCTGCCACCAGTACCGGGAATAGTCCAAACGCTATCAGTAGCAAAACTTGCCGATGTGATAGTAACATTGTTTCTGCCAGTTGCAACAAAATTGCAGCCGGTGGGATAGGGCGATGCTACCACCTCTCTCATCCCACTGATGTCCGACCTTACCGTTCCACATATATTGGTGGCGGATACATAGTAGTAGCGAGTGCCGAGTTTGTCGTTGGGTAGGATGTCGGAAACGATGGGCACGGACTGCAAGTTGACGCCAGCGGGCACCGTAATCGGGCTACCGAAAGCGGTTCGTCCGGTGATGGTGTCGGGTGCAGTGGTGTAGTACCATTGCAAGGTAATCGGTGCTGAGCCGGTAAGGGTGACCGAAAGGGTGTCGGGACAGAAATCAACACCTTGAGGCACCACAAGGCTGTGAGTGTCGGGCTGGATGGTGAATTCTATCGGTGTACCCAAAGTAATGCTGCCACTAAGAAGTATCCGTCCGCAAGCGTCGCTCACAGTGTAGAGGTGAGTGCCGGGATCTACGGGTCTGCCGCTAATGGCAACAGGATGCCCGTATTCTCGGAAGTCAGTTGTGGTGCCGGATACCGAGATGCCGTCGGGGGTGTTAACCGATACCGAGCGTGTGTCGTCTTTCCACCACTCAAGAAACAAAGTGCGTCCCATCACCGAAGGAAATTCGATGGGGTCGATCTGATCAAGAGGGAGACAGAGAGTTTGATGCAAGTCTGCAGATGGGCACCATGACGGAGTAGGACAAGGGTACGATGCAAAACTTTTGGTCGCAAAAGTTGCGATAAGGATTAAAATTAGGGTGATTTTTTTCATAGGTATTTTATGATTTATGAATTATGAGTTATGAGTTATGATTTATGGGTTATGATTTATGGTTTGTGGCACGGACTACAAGTCCGCGCCAGCGGAAGATGGGCACCACTGCGGAATTGGACAATGAGCAAAACTTTGGGTCGCAAAACTTGCGATAAGGATTAAAATTAGGGTGATTTTTTTCATAGTTTTTTTGTTTTTTTTAGTTTGTATTTTGTTTAATTGTTTATTTGTGAGGTGTGAACTGTGAACTGTGAACTGTGAGGCAGTGCCATTGGCTACGGACGGATCCTCACGGATCACACATCACACATCACATAAAAAAAACCG
>WRKV01000017.1 GCA_009777915.1 Bacteroidales bacterium
GATCTTAGTAGTGATGGTGATGCTCCCGTGTAGCAGCTCCACGCCGCAAGTATTGCTCACGGTATAGTGATGAGTGCCGGGGGTTGTGGGCGTGCCCCTGATAGAGACAGGCCACGCATATTCCCGGTCGCCGAGCGGAGTCGAGGCGTCGCCGGAAACCGTGATGCCGGGAGGCGTGCCAATCGACGCGAAACGCGTGCCGTCCAACCACCAGTTAATGATTAGAGTTTTTCCGATAACCGACGGAAATTCGATATCATCAATAGGCTCGCCCGGGCAAACGGTCTGATGCAAATCGGCTTTGGGGCACCATTGCGGAATGGGACAATACGCAAAACTTTTTGTTGCAAAAGTTGCGATAAGGGTTAAGATTAGGGTGATTTTTTTCATGGGTATTTTATGGTTTATGTTTTATGATTTATGATTTAGGGCAATAAAAAAAACGGACTTCTTATCCGCTCTATGAGGTCGTGAGAATAACCTGTTCTTTGAAATAAAAAGCCCGCATTTCTGCGAGCGTTATACTTATCCTCAAAGACTTCTTGAAATTTCTCACGTTTCATAGAACAAGAATACAGCAAAACGCCGTTTATATATGTTTTTCCGTGCTTTTCAGCACACTATTTTTTCATAGGCGATGTGTTTATTTTTTGCAAAGATACGACTTTTTTTTGAAACACCATAAAAAAAATTGTTCAAATCAGATATTTTTTGTACCTTTGCAAATTCAATCAAAATCAAAAAAAATGAAAATCTTAGTCCTAAATTGTGGAAGTTCTTCCATAAAGTATCAACTCATTGCTATGGGTCAAACGCCCGATGTCCTCGCCAAAGGCTTGGTTGAGCGTATCGGTCTCAACGATGCTATCTTTAATCACCAACCGAAAGATGGCGAAAAAATCAAACAAATTCTTGAAATTCCTACTCATCAAGAGGGTGTGAATTTTGTGTTGCAAGCTCTAACATCGCCTGAACACGGCGTTATCAAAGACCTTGCGGAAATCAATGCCGTTGGTCATCGTGTGGCTCACGGTGGAGAATTTTTCCCGGAAAGCGTTGTCGTTGGCGAAAAAGAGGAAAAACAAATTGAGGAACTCTTCACTCTTGCTCCACTTCACAACCCTGCAAACAAAAAAGGTATCGACTGCATTAAAGCCGTATTGCCCGCCGTTCCGCAAGTTGCGGTGTTCGACACTTCGTTCCACCAAACCATGCCGGCGTATTCCTATATGTACGCAATCCCGCACGAATACTACGATAAATACAAGGTTCGGCGTTATGGATTTCACGGAACAAGTCATAAATTTGTGGCACAAAAAGCCTGCAATATGCTCGGTGTGAAAATGGAAAATACCAAAATTATTTCTTGTCACTTGGGCAACGGTGCCTCGATTTGTGCGATTGACAAAGGAAAATCCGTTGACACGTCGATGGGACTCACGCCCCTCGAAGGTTTGATTATGGGCACACGTTGCGGAGATTTTGAGGCAGGTGCGGTTTTCTTTATACAGGAAAAAGAAAATTTGAATATCCAACAAATGAACGATGTGTTGAACAAAAAGAGCGGATTGCAAGGTATTTCAGGCGTTTCGTCGGATATGCGCGACCTTGCTGCTGCTGCCGGCGAAGGTAACACTCGTGCACAATTGGCATTAGATATGTTCTCCTATCGTGTAAAAAAATACGTGGGTGCCTACGCAGCCGCAATGGGCGGTGTAGACGTGATTCTATTTACCGGAGGTATCGGCGAAAATGACTTCTCCGTAAGAGAAATCGTATGCAAAAATATGGAATACATGGGCGTGAAATTGGACGAAAAAATTAATTCCGGATTGCGTGGCAAAGATACCATAATTTCAACTTCGGATTCTCGTGTCAAAGTCCTATTGCTCACAACTGACGAGGAATTGGTGATTGCAACGGATACGTACAATCTCTGCAAATAAATTTTTAATACCGATGTAAACTTTTCCAGGATTCGGGAAAGTAATTAATTCCAAACCAACAGATTTGTAGAAGTACAAATGCTGTAATGATTAGTATTGACAAGGTTTTTCGATGTTTTCCATAAACATAATTGAAATGTAAAACACTCAAAAACGCCACCCAAGCAATGAGTGCCCAAGTTTCTTTGATGTCAAAGCCCCAAAATCGTCCCCATGCGGTTTTCGCCCACAACATACCGAAAATTAAGCCGATTCCCATTAAAAAAGTGCCGAGTTTTAGAGAAAAATCGATTGATTTTTGTATGGTTGGAGTAGCACTTCGACTTCGAGCAACGATCGTGTAAATCGCCAGCAAACACGCCACAGACAAGGCTCCGTAAGCAAACATATACACCGCAATATGTGGCATAAACCACCAACTTTGCAACGCAGGAACCAAATTTTTGGTGCCCCACAAATACGGTCCGAACGGAATCATCGAAAACCCTAATCCAAACAGCAAAACGACCAAAGAAATCAGTCGATTTTTTGCAAACGGAAGTTGCCAAACATACAACAATAATCCAATCAAAAACATCATAATCGCCATATATTTTCCATACATGACTACATCGTAAACTATCAGTAAAATCACATAGTCCGGGCGATTTGGATTGGTTTGATCATAACTCGATAAATAAATTCCATAATTCATAAATCGTGCAGGGTGATTCACTTGCAAAAGATGGTGTTTTTCCGAATCTTTATTTTTCAAAATAATATCCGCTTTGTAGGATTTCGGCTGATGATTATCGTAAAATTCGGCTTCAAAATTTTTCAACGTAATTTGAAACGGCAGTTGAAATAAATCATGCTTGTCGCTAATAGCCACATCCTCAGCAATTTCGGAAAACGCCCGAACATGAAGTTCTTGATAACTCAGGCGTCCGAAAATAAAAAATAACAGAGTCAAAAACAGCCCGATATGCGTGAACCAAAATGCAAAATTCGTTTTCATTTTGCAAAGATAGGATTTATTTTTGGTTATTCAAAAAAAAAATCGTATCTTTGCAAATAAATTTGTTGTTGCCGATTAAACCTTTTGCAACAAAAAGTGTCTAATACATAAAACCTCAAAACTAAAATGCTATGAAAAAAATTGTTTATGTCCTCACATTGGCTGCATTTACGGTGGTTTCAGCGAATGCTCAACAACGGACGGTTAATTTAGTCGGCTCAGATAATTCGTTTACGCCGAGTGTTCAAGGTCCGGAAATTCAGTTTGAAAAAACGGTTCACGATTTTGGTGAAGTTGTAGAAAACTCTAACGGCGACGTTGATTTCAAGTTCAAAAATATCGGTTCTGAAACGCTGGTTTTGTTAGATGTTCGTCCGTCTTGCGGAACCTGTGTAACGATTAGAAATTGGCCTCGCGAGCCGATCATGCCCGGTCAAGAGGCGATTGTAGCTGTTCGCTACAACACGCATATTCTCGGTGCTATGGGCAAAACGGTTACTGTTCTTTCCAACGGAAAAACCGATCGGGTCATACTTCGTCTTAACGGTAATGTCAATCCAAAATAAAACTATAAAAAATAAAACTATAATGTCATGAAAAAAATTCTTTACATCCTCGTGTTAACAGCATTTGTAGCAGGTTCTGCGAATGCTCAACAAAATCAATCACAAACTGTGGAACCGCCTGTATCTGCACCGGCTGTAGAAGGTCCGAAAATTGAGTTTCTAAACACCGTGCATGATTACGGTCAAATTGAGCAAGGTGCCAATGGAGAAGGCGAATTCAAATTCCGAAACGTTGGTTCGGAAGCGTTGATTTTATCGAATGTTTCCGCATCTTGCGGTTGCACGGTTCCGTCATGGACACGCGAACCGGTTATGCCGGGCGAATACGGCTCGATAAAAGTGCGTTACGATACGCATCGTCTCGGGCATATTGGCAGAGCGATTACGGTTCATTCGAATTCTGTTGACAATACAGAGCGTGTTACCCTTCGTATTGCCGGAAATGTGAATCCTAAAACAAACTAAACGACGTACATGCCGACAATTTCACAGAAAGCCATTCAAATGCCGGTTTCGCCAATCCGCAAACTGGTTCCTTATGCTGAAGATGCTAAAAAACGTGGTGTTCACATTTATCACTTGAATATCGGTCAGCCTGATATCGATGCTCCGAAAGCTGCACTGGATGCGGTTCGCAACAGTGATCTTAAATTGATTCCATACAGCCATTCCGCAGGACATATTTCGTATCGTGAAAAATTAGCAAAATACTATCAAGACAAGCATATTGATGTTAACGAGAATGAAATTATCGTTACCAATGCCGGTACTGAGGCTGTTTTGTTTGCTGTGTTTGCGTGTGCCAATCCGGGCGATGAAATCATTGTCCCTGAGCCGTTTTACGCCAATTACAGCGCGATGGTGGTTTATGCCGGAGCAAAATTAGTTCCGGTTCCTTGCTCGATAGATAACGGTTTTGCACTTCCTCCGGTGAAAGAATTTGAGAAAGTTATTACACCGAAAACGAAGGCGATTATCATCAGTAATCCGGGAAATCCTACGGGTTATATCTACACGCGTCAAGAGATGGAACAGTTGGGCGAATTAGTCAAACAGCACGATTTATTTTTGATTTCAGATGAAGTTTATCGCGAATTTTGTTTCGATAATACGGAAATTGTTTCGGTACTTCATGTGAAAGGTATCGAAGAAAATGTGATTATTGTTGACTCTGTTTCGAAACGCTATTCCGCTTGTGGCACGCGTGTTGGAGCATTCATTTCTAAAAATAAAGAAGTTTACAATGCAGCGATGAAATTTGCTCAAGCGAGATTAAGTCCGCCGAGTTACGGACAAATTTTTGCTGAAGTCGCATGCGATACACCGCAATCTTATTTCGATGAAGTGGTTGCTGAATATACCAAACGTCGCGATATTGTTGTTGAGGCAATCAACAAAATTGACGGTTGTTTTTGTCCAAAACCAACCGGTGCGTTTTACGTTATGGCACGCTTGCCTATTGATGATTCGGATAAATTTTGTCAGTGGCTTTTGGAAAAATTCGAACACAATCAACAAACGATTATGTTTGCACCTGCAACCGGATTTTATTCGCCAAACAGCGGAAAAGGAAAAGACGAAGTTCGCATCAGTTATGTTTTGAATGAAACCGATTTGCGGAATGCGATGGAATGCTTGGAAATAGCGTTGAAACAGTATAACAGTAAAAAATAAATTTCTACGGAAGTACCATATTTTTCAACTAAAATAGCAACAACATGACCGTTCGAGAATTAAAAGAAAAGTTAGATCTGAAAGTTTTTTCCGGCGAAACCGGATTAGACCAAACCATTGACGGGGGCTACGTATCCGACCTTCTCAGTGATGTGATGGGACATGCCGAAATGGGTAACGTTTGGGTTACACTTCAAACGCATAAAAACATCATGGCAATTGCCTCGCTCAAAGAACTTGCTGCAATTATTTTGGTCAAAGGTTTGACGCCCGATGAAGATTGTCTCAAACAAAGCAACGAAGAGGGAATTCCGATACTCGGCACGAATGAGCAGACGTTTGAGATTACGGGGAAACTATATGCGGCTATTTGCGAATTATGAATTATGAATTATGAGTTATGAATGGCTTCGCCCAATCGTAATCATAACACACAAATCAATTCATAATCCATAATCCATAATTCATAACTCATGTATAAGGCAGACCTCCATATTCATACGATTCTTTCGCCTTGTGGAGATTTGAGCATGAGTCCGCAAAGCATTGTGGATACTGCTATTTCGCGAGGTTTACATATTATTGGCATTGCTGATCACAACTCCACACGACAGGCACCGTTGGTGAAAAAAATCGGCGAAAAACAAGGCTTGTTTGTGTTGTGTGGGTGCGAAATTACGAGTAAGGAGGAGGCACATTGTTTGGCGTTTTTCAAAGATGATGAAACGTTGAATGAATTTCAAAAATTTTTGGATACACATTTGCCCGATATCCCCAATGACACGGATAAATTCGGCTATCAAATTGTTGTAGATGAAAATGAGGATATTGTTTACGAGGAGCCGCGTTTTCTGCTTTCCGCAGTAGATGCGAGTTTGGACGAGTTGTACGATGAAGTTCATCGGTTGGGCGGCATTTTTATTCCTGCACATATCGACCGACCAAGTATGAGTTTGATGAGTCAGTTGGGGTTTGTTCCGCCCGACATCAAAGCCGATGGTATGGAGGTCAGCAAACACATCACGCCCGAAAAATTTATCAAGCGTTTTGCCTATCTCAAAAAGTTCAAATTCATTCAAAGTTCCGACGCACATTTTTTAGATTCCATTGGCGAAACCACTACGGAATTAGACCTTTCAGAGCTTTCGTTTGATGGGGTTAGGGATTATTTTTGTTGTTGAAACAAATAGCCGCACGGCAACAACCGCCAACGTCGGGCGTATGCAATACGCCCCTACAAAAAAAACGAAATACCGTGCTTTTCAATTTTTTTTCGTATCTTTGCAAAATAAACCTGTTAGGGCGGGGCGTGCCCTCCCCTACAAAAAATCAAAACAACATGAAAAAATTCCTAATCTCAACAATCACCGCATGTATACTTGTTTCTTGCGGAAACTCCAACCAAATGGACGAAACCGTTTCTGATGTGTTTTTTACGGAACACATCACTATCGAAGGTTTTGACAAAATTTTTGAATACATCGCAGATGACCTCGGCACGGGAAACATCGCGTTCAAAACGCATTTCGGCGAACCCGGAAATCCGTATTTTGTGAAACCTTATCTGTTCGAAAACATTGTCAACAAACTTAACGCGACTTTCGTGGAAACCAACGTGCTCTACGGCGGTCCGCGTGCCACAACAGCAAGTCATATCCAAGTGGGCTTAGACCACGGATTTACGTATGCTCCTATTGATATTTTTGATGTTGAAAAAACAATCGAAAATATCGAAGGTGTTAAACATTATGCCGAATTTTATGTGGGCGAAGGTATGGATAATTACGATGCTATGTTGATTCTTTCGCGTTTCAAAGGGCACGGTGGTACGGGTTTTGGCGGTGCTATCAAAAATGTGTCGATGGGATTGGCTACGCCGAGAGGCAAAAAAGCGATGCATGCCAACAATATTCCGGTTGCGGATATGGATCAATGTACGAAATGCGGAATTTGTAAGGCTGTTTGTCCGGAAGATGCCATTATTTCGCTGAATCCGGTAACGATCGACCGCGACAAATGCACCGGTTGCGGAAAATGTATTGAACTTTGTCCGGACAAAGCATTAGATGTGCCTCACAGAGATGAAACTCATCGAGTTTTCACCGAGCGTTTGGTGGAATACGCCAAAGCCATTCAAGATAAGCACAAAATGGTTTATATCAACGTATTGGTCGATATCACGCCGGGATGCGATTGTCGCTCGAATCCGGGTGAACCGTTTGTTCCGAACATTGGAATTTTAGCGTCTTCCGATATGGTTGCGATTGAAAGAGCAAGTTACGATCTGGTTGCTAAAGCGATGGGCTGTTGCGAGCCGTTTTACAAAATAGCTCAAAACTCCGGAAGTGGCTACCATCAACTGATCTACGCACATCAACTCGGCATGGGTAATCTCAACTATCGTTTAATCAATATCGATACAGGGAAAAAGAAAATCCACAGAGATAAATAAACTTTCTGAAATTTGGTTATGTCAGATATTTTTCGTACCTTTGCAGTAGGCAAATTGTGCTTCTATTATGAATAAAAACATTCGAATCGTATTTTTCCTCACATGTTTGTGTTCTTTTTGGCTGATTTCTTGCACGCCAAAAGTCCCGGACGAGGCGGAAATAGTGATAATTTCATACAACGACCTGCACGGCGATTTTGAAAATCTACCGCAATTGTCGGCGTTTTTGCAAGAAACCCGAGCCACGTACAAACACGTGATAATGCTGGATGCCGGCGATCGCTTTACAGGAAATCCGTTCAACGATTTTGCGGAAAAAAAACAATTTCCGATTGTCAATTTGCTGAACTATATCGGTATTGATATGTGGCTCATCGGCAATCACGAATTTGATTATGGTGTTGAACTGCTGAACGAACGAATGAAGGAATCTAACGATATCGTTATTGCAGCCAATCTCGAACTCGAAACCTCAGGTTTGACGGGCGTTAAACCATATCATATCTTCAACAAAGACGGAATCCGTATTGCATTTTTTGGTTTAACCAATGTGGAAAAACAAACCGGAAAACCGGCGGCTTTAACGGAACATGTAGCAAATATCCAATTTTTCGACCCTATCGAGACTGCAATGACTTACAGATTTCTCCGAAAAAAAGCACATGTTTTCATAGCATTGACCCATATCGGATTGAGCGAAGACTTGATTTTAGCAGATTCTATGCCGGAGTTGGATTTGATTGTCGGCGGACATTCGCACACGTTGATTGACACCATTTTGATTCGAAACGATGTGCTGATTACACAATCCGGATATCAAGCCAAACATATCGTAAAAACCAAAATCAAACTTGAAAAAGGCATTGTTTCAGACATCTCTACGGAAACGATAAACCTACAGAATTGGGAAGGTCCGGTGGATTCTGTTTTGATCCAAAAAATCGAAACCTATAAGAATAATCCGTTTTTGATGAATCCTTTTACATCGCTAAAATATGAAATTCCTAACCTCACACAATTAGGACACATGATGACGGATGCCGCATTAACACTGGCGAATGTGGATTTATCAATCATGAATTGTGGCGGTATTCGAATACGAAATTTGCCGAGCGGACCGTTAACGTACGGAGATATTCTCCGACTCTCGCCGTTCAATAATTATTTAGTCGTTGTGGATTTGAAACCTGCCGAAATTCGAAAGGTCATAGAAATGGAATTTTCAGAACGAAAAGATTGTTTGATGATTCCTGCAGGCTTTGAATATGTAGCAAAACGTATGCCCGACGGAAATGCAAAAATCGGGAGAATGACCTACCGAAACGGAAAAATTTTAGATGAAAATAAAACATACCGTGTTGTTTTGAACAACTACATATTTTCAAAATATCTCCAAGAACATATTGAAAATGCTAGGTTTACAGAGGTTTTTGTTGTAGACAACATTGTAACATATTTACAAAACAATCCGAATGTGGATTATCGAAATGTACGCACACGTGCGAGATTTAACTAATGATCGAACTGAAAAATTTTATTAAAATAGTACTCGTTGTTGCTCTTTGTTTGGCGAATTTTTGGGGATTTGCACAAGGCGACGATCCGTATGCAGACATCGAACAGGTTGAATTGTTTGAAAGTAAAAATGACAGTCTTGCTTTTGCAACCAATTTTTGGACTTCGACAGATGATGATGATTTGAGTGATTTTCTTGCGGAATATGAGTCGTTCGACAGTTACACGATTCATTATCCGAAAACGGATTTTTCCAACAAAGAAGGTGTTACGATGATTCCTTTGATTTCCGACGATCAGCGTTTTGTGTATCCTTGCGATTGTCCGCCGGGATTAACGCCTACATCAAGGTTTGGTTCACGTCGCAATCGTTATCATTATGGTATAGATACCAGGCTTCGGACGGGCGATCCGGTTTATACGGTTTTCGATGGTGTGGTGCGAATTGCACGACGAAGTCCGACCTACGGCTTTTTGGTTGTCGTGCGTCATCACAATGGTTTGGAAACATATTATGCACATTTATCTCGACTTTTGGTTGAACCCGAACAAGAAGTTAAAGCCGGTGAATTGATTGGTTTAGGCGGAAATACAGGGCGTTCGAGAGGTAGTCATTTGCATTTTGAAGTGCGATATATGGGAGCACCGATAAATCCGGAAGATATTATTGACTTTAATAAACGTCAGTTGAAAAATCCGATTTTGGAACTGTCAGCTCAGAATTTCGGATATTTGGAGGAAACCAAAAAACTTGCTGAAGCCAAATTTCACACCGTCAGAAGTGGCGACACGCTTGGTGCTCTTGCTCGTCGATACGGCACAAGCGTCAACGCACTCTGCAGCTTAAACGGTATCCGATCATCGTCTACACTCCGCATCGGACAACGCTTGCGAGTGAGATGAACATGAACAAGTTTTAACTTATTAATTTAATTTTGTAAAAAAATTTCAAAAAATCTATGAAATACAACACAACTCGAACACCTTTAACCATTCGCGAATACGGGCGTTCGGTACAAAACATGATTGATTTCGCTTGCACGATTGAGGATCGTGAAAAGCGTAGCGATATGGCTCGTTCGATTATTCGAGTAATGTCGCAACTTAGCGAACCGGACGGTGGCAGTAAGGAAGACAGAGAACATCAACTTTACGATCATTTGTTTTTGATGTCGAATTTTCAGTTGGATATTGATTCGCCGTTTCCGATTCCAACGCAAGAAACTTTGCAAAAAAAACCGGAAATTGTACCATATCCAACCAACGGAATTCGTCTCAAACACTATGGAAGAAGTTTGCAACGCATGATTGCAAAAGCCTCCGAAATGCCCGACAGCGAAGAGAAAACAGCGTTGGTCAAACTACTGATTATTCAGATGAAACGTGCCTATATGCTGTGGAATCAAAACACGCTCGACGAACATTCGATTGCGGAACAACTGCAAATTTTGTCGGACGGAAAAATTGTGTACACCTCAGATATGCACACAGATGTTGTTCCGGAATTGCCTGATATCAGTTACGCCAGGAGGAAAAAGAAAAAGAAAAAAAAGAAAAGACCATCACACTAATTTTTTAGATTATGAGTTTGTTTGTTATACAAGGAGGACATCGTCTGAATGGCGAAATTATTCCACAAGGTGCGAAAAATGAGGCATTACAAATTATTTCGGCGACATTGTTGACGTCCAAAAAAATGATTGTGAAAAATGTTCCCAACATTCTTGATGTGAACAAACTGATTGAATTGCTTGCAGCGATGGGTTCTAAGATTGAAAAATTAGACGAAAGTACATATTCATTTCAAGCGGATTCGTTGAATTTGGATTTTATGAACACGGTTGAATTTTCCGAAATGGCAACTTCGTTGCGTGGTAGCATTATGATTGCAGGGCCTCTCTTAGCGAGATTTGGCAAGGCTTTTGTGCCACAACCCGGTGGCGATAAAATTGGTCGCCGGAGATTGGATACGCATTTTATCGGCTTTGAAAAATTAGGTGCAACCGTAACGTATGATACTCAAAAATCCGCATTTACTGTTGTCGCAAAAGAACTAAAAGGCGACTATATGTTGCTCGATGGAGCATCTGTTACAGGAACAGCAAACATTGTGATGGCGGCGGTTTTAGCGAATGGCAACACGACGATTTTCAATGCTGCTTGCGAACCATACATATTACAACTTTGCGAAATGTTGAATCGTATGGGAGCAAAAATTTCGGGAGTCGGTTCGAATCTTTTGAAAATAGAAGGCGTAAAAACATTGAACGGAACAACCCACAACATGTTGCCCGATATGATTGAAATCGGCTCGTTTATTGGCTTAGCGGCGATGACGAAATCCGAAATCACGATAAAAAATGTGAGATGGGAACATCTCGGAATCATTCCGCAAGTGTTCGGAACTCTCGGAATTCAATTAGAAAAACGTGATGATGATATTTTCATTCCTGCTCAAGAGCACTACGAAATCGAGCGTTTTATGAATGGATCCATGTTGACGATTGCCGATGCACCTTGGCCCGGATTTACGCCGGATTTAATTTCGATCGCATTAGTTACCGCTACGCAAGCCAAAGGTTCGGTGTTGATTCATCAAAAAATGTTTGAAAGTCGTTTGTTTTTCGTTGATAAATTAATTGATATGGGTGCACAGATTATTCTCTGTGATCCGCACCGGGCAACGGTTATCGGCAATAATCACGAAACAAATTTACGAGGAACACACATGGTTTCGCCTGATATTCGTGCCGGTATGGCGATGTTGATTGCCGCACTTTCCGCCGAAGGCGAATCTGTGATTGATCATATTGAACAAATTGATCGAGGTTATCAAAACATTGATGTCCGTTTGAACGCACTTGGTGCAAAGATTCAGAGAGTTTAAAACAACAAAAATGGCAGTCAAAAAATTGACTGCCATTTTTGTTTTCAAAGTTTGAAACGAATAAAAAAAGTTTAATTTTGTTGTGTAAAACTTTATTTAAAGTAGCGTTTATGTAAGCCTTCAAAGGCTTTGCCATGACGTGCTTCGTCTTTTGCCATTTCGTGAACGGTATCGTGAATGGCGTCAAGATTCAGCTCTTTTGCACGTTTTGCGAGGTCGAATTTTCCGGCAGTAGCACCGTTTTCCGCTTCAATACGCAATTCGAGATTCTTTTTCGTACTGTCGGTAATCACTTCGCCCAATAGTTCGGCAAATTTTGCTGCGTGCTCCGCTTCTTCCCAAGCCGCTTTTTCCCAATACAAGCCGATTTCGGGATAACCTTCACGATGTGCCACACGCGACATTGCCAAGTACATTCCCACTTCGCAACATTCACCTTCAAAATTTGCTCTCAAATCAGCAATAATATCTTCCGGAGCTCCTTTTGCCACGCCTACCACGTGCTCTGTAGCCCAAACTTTTTCTCCGGCTTGCTCCATAAATTTTTCAGCCGGAACTTTACACTGCGGACACGCTGCAGGTGCCGCATCTCCTTCGTGTGCATAACCGCACACCGTACAAATCCATTTTTTCATAATTGTAATTTTTTTAAGTTAATACTATGTTATTTATGTTTGTTTTTGCATTTTTTACAAAGTCCTTTATAGTACAAATGTAATTCTTCTATGGATAATTTTTCAGGATTTTTGACTTTCACTTGCAATTCTTTAATCGGCAAATCGGCTACCATTCCGCAGGAATTACACTTAAAATGAGCATGTTGTTCGGTTTGTGCATCGTATCGCAGATTTTTTTCATCAATAAATATAGTTTGAATAGCACCGCTTTCCGATAGCGTTTTTACGATATTATACACCGTTGTTTTAGATAGCGTCGGGATTTTATATTGTAATGCTCCGTATATGGTATCAATAGTTGGGTGTGTTCGATGTTTCATCAAATAATCCATGACAGCCATACGTTGTACAGATGGTCGTATTTCCAGGCTTTGCAACTTTTTTTGTATGTTTATATTGTTGTTCATTTTTGAAAATTGTAATCATTACAAAATTAAAACCAATACAAAGTTACAAAAAATATTTGACATAACCAAATTTTTTGCAAAATATTTTTTTGAATTATCTCCCTAATGCATCCAACACCAATCGATCGCGTTCGTAAACATCAGAGAAAATTTGTAGATTTCCATCAATATCAAGCCATGCGGTTTTGTAGTCAATAATAATCGGCGTGGTAGATTTCAAAGGCAGATTAATCGTTTTCATTTCTTGGTCTGTTTTTTTATCCAAACCAATGGCTTTTCTAAGATGATCGAGGTCGTATTTCGGCATATCCGAAAGTAAAATGAGAGCCAATTCCATATAATTTTCGACTCTCACACAACCATGACTTACCGCTCGATTTTGACGAGAAAAATCTCGTTTGGTGGGTGTATCGTGCAAATAAACTGCAAACCGATTGGGAAACATAAATTTCATTTTTCCTAACGCATTTTGATCTCCCGCAGGCTGTTGAAAACGATAAGGAAAATTATCCATCGTAACACTTTCCCAATCTACGGAATGCGGGTCTATTTGCTCACTTCCGCTATACACAAGATATCCCATTTTACTTAAATAATTCGAATCTTTTTGGATATTGCGTAAAATTGTTTTTTTTGCAATTGAGCTCGGAACATTCCATAGCGGATTCAGAACCATATAACTGATATCGTCTCTGAAAATAGGTGTTTCGAAATGTGCCGGTTTTTTATGCAGTCTTGGATTTTTTTTGTAATCCTCAAGTTGCGACGCATAATCTCTCGGACGTTTGGTTCCCACACAAACTTTCGATGTCAACAACAGCGATTGATCTTCAAACACCAACATTTCAAACGCCGGGATATTCACATAAACCACGCGTCCCGTATCGGCAAACAACGAATTCCATCGCCAACGTTCCAAGTTGACACGCAGGACATTTAACGTATCAACATCTTTGCTTGTTCTCAAATTTTCGGGAGTTTCCAAACGTTTTGCAAATTCATTTTGAAGCGATTTATAGTGCACATTCGATGGAAGTAAATTTTCAAAAAACGACGATAAATCTTTTTCATAAAACACTTGAAAAGGCTCTAAAATCTCGTGATCGGAAGAAATAAAATAATGATAATTTTCACAATTCAACGGATCAAAAGCACCGTACTTAAAATGTTTTGCCAATAAAATCAACGCATCGGAAAATAAAATTTCGCTCTCTGCCCAAAGTTGATAATTGATACTTCCGGCTTCAAAATAAAAAAACGAAAGGTTCTCCAAATTCGTTGCTAAACGTTCGAAGTGGTAGGTATTTTCATTCAATCCGTGCAATTCGGAAGACCTTAAAATACTTAAAAAGTCTGCATGTTGCAACGTATCGGAAATATCAATCCAATGCGGTTCGTAGCCTTGCAAAGCATAAAAATTTTGCACTAAATCATGTTGATGCAACACGCTATCCGAGTCAAGATCTAAAAAATAATTTTCGATTTCAGATACGAGCAATCCTTGATTAAACAGCACTTTGTCGAGACGTATCTCCACTTTCGGTCGCTTGACATATTCAATGCTTGGAGCAATTTCACTTTCCTGTTGCGGAAGTTGGCAAGACGCCAATCCCAACAAAAAAGCTCCAACTGTTCTCCATGGTTTCATCACATTTTAGAATGGCAAATCGTTAGCCGGTTCGTTTGAAAACGTCATTCCGTCTGTATTTTCGGCAGGCAGAGGGCTTGCCGGAGCAGGTGTAGAATTTGAATACGCCGGAGTTGGAGCCGGTGCACCACTTTCGTCGGCACGATCGATTCGCCAAGCCCGAAGTTCCGTGTACCAACGTCCGGTAGCAGCATGTTCGCGAGATTCAATGTTGAACGACACTTTAAGCATGTCGCTCATGCTGAATTTTCGAAGAATTTCCACTTTGTCGCCCCACAAGCTGAAACACGCTTTTTTGGGGAATTGATCTTTGGTTTCGATTACAAATTCTTGTTTGATCCAAGGTCCTTTCTGCCCTTGTCCTGTTGTTTCGGGTAGAATTTTGATGAGTTGTCCGGTAATGTCCATTTTGCTATTTATATTAATTCTGTGCAAAGATACAAAAAAAAATTGACAATTCGCGAAAAAAATCGTACCTTTGCAATTCAAGACTCAAATTATACGTGACTAAATCTACTATAAATTCTAACAAAAGTGCACGCTTGGATGCGGTTCTAACCCACAAGGTATGGGGATTTCCGATATTTTTGGGTGTGCTTTGGATTATGTTTCAAACCACGTTTGTGCTCGGACAAATTCCGATGAATTGGATTGAAGAAGGGGTGCAGATGTTGAACATTTTCTTGAAAAATTCGATGAGCGACGGTTGGTTCAAGTCGGTTTTGACCGATGGAATCATTGTAGGCGTTGGCGGAGTTTTGATGTTTTTGCCCAATATCTTGATTTTATTTGCGTTCATCGGTTTCATGGAAGACTCAGGATATATGGCACGTGTGGCGGTGATTATGGATAAATTGATGCACGTTATCGGCTTGCATGGAAAATCGTTTATTCCGCTGATTATGGGTTTTGGCTGCAATGTTCCGGCAATTATGGCAACGAAAACCATCGAAAATCGGCGAGATAGATTGCTCACCATGTTGATTATTCCGTTTATGTCGTGTTCTGCACGACTGCCGGTTTACGTGTTGATTGCGGGAACTTTTTTTCCGAACAATGCAGGATCTGTGATTTTTGGAATTTATATTTTCGGTATTTTGGTGTCGATGTTAACGGCGACTGTGTTGTCAAAAACCGTATTCAAAAACACGGTAGATGATTCGCCGATTGTGTTGAGCCCGTACAAATATCCATCGTTTCGCGTGATGTGGCAAATCATTCGAATTAACTCCGGCGAATACTTGAAAAAAATTAGCGGTGTGGTTTTGATTGCCTCTATCATTGTTTGGAGTTTGGGCTATTTTCCACATCACGACAACATCGCACCTCGAGAGCAATTGGAGCAATCCTATCTTGGAAAAATCGGAAAAACGATTGAGCCGATTATCGAACCGATTGGAATGGATTGGCGAATGGGTGTTGCTGTTTTGGCGGGAATTTCTGCAAAAGAATTGATTGTTTCGACGATGAGTATTTTGTATTTCGACGAAGAATCCGATACTGAAAATGAACACGCATTCAAAGAACGCTTTATCAACGATAAACATCTGCAACCCTTGAATGCGTTGGCATTCTTGATTTTCGTCCTGTTGTATTTTCCATGTATTGCGGTTTTCATCACGATTAAAAATCAATCGGGAAAATGGCGATATGCGATATTTTTGGCAATCTATACGACTGCACTGGCGTGGTTTTTAGCGTTTGCCGTGTATCAGGTTGGTGGTTTTTTTGTTTAATTTCAAAAAAAATTCGTATCTTTGCACACTGTTTTAACATTTTTGATAATATGATTCTTTGCCAAACTAAAACCGAACTTCAGAATGCCTTGAAAACACAAGGTGCGAATCCGATCATTGGTTTTGTACCAACGATGGGGGCTTTGCACGAAGGGCATTTGTCGCTTGTACGTCAAGCCAGACGCGAAAATGAGGTCGTGGTAACAAGTGTTTATGTAAACCCGATTCAGTTTAATAATGCTGAGGATTTGGAAAAATATCCTCGTAATTTGGAACGTGATTTGGATCTGTTGAAAGACGTTGGTTGCGACATTGTTTTTGCACCGGACAACGCCGAGATGTATCCCGAAAAGCCTACGGAAACCTATAATTTCGGAACTTTGGAAACTGTGATGGAAGGTGCATTTCGTCCGGGACATTTCAACGGAGTTGCGGTAGTTGTGAAACGTTTGTTTGATTTAGTAAAGCCGACTACAGCATATTTCGGCGAAAAAGATTTTCAGCAATTGGCGATTATTCGTGCGTTGGTGGAACAAGAAAATTTAGCAGTAGAAATCGTTGCTTGTCCGACTGTTCGCGAGAAAGACGACTTGGCGATGAGTTCAAGAAATACACGATTGTCGGAAGACGATCGGCGAATTGCTCCGCAAATTTACAAAATTTTGAGAGATTGTCGAGATTTGACTGATGTGTTCACACCCGCACCATTAAAGGCTTTTGCAGAAGAGCAGTTCAGAAAAATTCCTCGCACGAAATTAGAGTATTTCGAAATTGTGAACGCAAAAACCTTGCAACCCATCGTAAATTGGAGCGATTGTCCGCGACGTGTGGCATGTGTAGCGATATGGCTTGGAGAAGTGAGATTAATAGACAATGTAAAAATTTAAGAAAAATTATGACACCCATCAAATACGACGAAGACAATATAAAATCCTTAGAATGGATTGAACACATTCGCAAACGTCCGGGAATGTACATTGGAAAATTGGGCGACGGAACCTCGCACGATGACGGAATTTACGTGTTGTTGAAAGAAATTATGGACAACAGTATCGACGAATTTGTGATGGGAAATGGTCGCACGATTGAAGTAAAAATTTCGGACGGAACCGTTACCATTCGCGACTACGGACGTGGTATTCCACTCGGAAAATTGGTAGAATCTGTTTCTCGAATGAACACCAGCGGAAAATTCGATTCGGAAGCATTCAAAAAATCTGTTGGACTCAACGGCGTTGGAGCCAAAGCGGTGAATGCTCTTTCGAGTTATTTCAAAGTGCAATCAATTCGTGACGGAAAAACAAAAATTGCCGAGTTTTCGAAAGGTGTTATCACTAACGATGAAAAAATTCAAGACAGCGGAAGTCTTAGAGACGGAACAAAAATCGTGTTTACGCCCGATGTGGAATTGTTCAAAAACTACTACTATCGCACGGAATACGTTGAGAAAATGCTTTGGAATTATTGCTATCTCAACACCGGACTCACGATAAAGTTCAACGAACTGACGTTGAAATCGGAACATGGTTTGCTCGATTTACTGACGAATAATTTAGATGCTACGCCGATTTATCCGATTATTCATATCCAAGATGATGATTTGGAATTTGCTATGACGCACCATCCACGCCAATATGGTGAGGATTACACATCGTTTGTGAATGGCCAAAACACGACGCAAGGCGGCACACATCTTGTTGCTTTTCGCGAGGCGATTGTAAAAACTGTTCGTGAATTTTACAAAAAAGATTTTGAGCCGTCAGATGTTCGTTCGGCGATTGTGGCGGCGATTTGCATCAGAATTCAAGAACCGACATTCGAAAGTCAGACCAAAACCAAACTCGGTTCTACTCACGTTTTACCGGAAGGCAAAGGCGAAACCATTCGAAACTACATTAACAATATCGTTAAAAAACATCTCGACAATTACCTGCATATTCACAGCGAAACTGCTGAAGCGTTGTATCAAAAAATCGTGCAAAACGAGAAGGAACGCAAAGGTATGGACAACATCAAAAAGTTGGCGAGAGAGTCGGCAAAAAAAGTAAGTTTGCACAACAAAAAACTCTGTGATTGCCGTGTTCACTACAATTCCAACGATGAGCGAAAATTAGAAACAACCTTGTTTATCACGGAGGGAGATTCTGCGGGCGGAAGTGTAACGAAGGTTCGCGATGTGAATACGCAAGCCGTTTTCAAGCTCAAAGGAAAGCCTCTGAATTGTTTCGGTTTGACGCGAAAAATTGTTTACGAAAACGAAGAATTTAATTTGTTGCAAGCCGCTCTGAACATCAGCGATGACATGGAAAATCTGCGATACAACAACATTGTTATTGCTACGGACGCCGATGTTGACGGTATGCACATTCGACTGTTGTTGCTCACTTTTTTCTTGCAATTTTTTCCCGATTTGATTCGCAACGGACACGTGTACATCTTGCAAACACCGCTGTTTCGGGTGAGAAAGAGAGATCAAACCATTTATTGTTACACCGAAGAAGAGCGTTTGGCAGCATTAGAAAAATTAGGTTCAAACCCTGAAATCACGCGATTCAAAGGGCTTGGCGAGATTTCACCGGACGAGTTCAAAACGTTTATCGGTCCTGAAATGAAGTTAGATCCGGTGATGATTTCGAAAGATTCCGGTATCAAAGAATTGCTGAGTTTTTACATGGGAAAAAACACACCCGAACGTCAGGAATTTATTATTGAAAACCTTGTTGGGGTTGATGTTTAACGGTTAGAATTTCGATTATTCTTTCGTTGGCGGAATCGTATTCATCCATTTGTGGATATACCATACTTCCAAAGCCGTGAACACAATATAGTACGCCATAAAATTGATCAAAAATGCCAATGCATTGACTTTGATCGTAAACACGTAAATCACCATAATGATTAGATAAATAAACAGTTTGGCGTATTTGGCGATTTGATATTGTTTAAGCATGGTGTTAGTCTCGTCCTGTCCGTATTTGGCGACAAAAGCAAACACGAGCCACTGTACACCGAACATTAGCAGCAGTAAGATGAACCAAAGCGGGTGCATATATTTGTACCAAAACATGAGTCCGAGCGAGGATATAATACCCAAAAACACGCCTGTACTAACGAGATAAGTCGTGTATGTTTGAAGAGATGTTTTTTGTAGCATGTTATTGAATTTTTTCTTTATCAAAAGGAATTTCGTTTGGATTCATTTTGCAATGTCCGTGAAAAACCGCACCTGTTTCGATCGAAATTTTGTCGGTTTTTACATCGCCGATCAGTTTTGCAGTTGTTTTGAGTGCGAGATGTTGTTCTACGTCGACTGTTGCGTTAATTTCTCCTTCAAATTCACCGTTTTGACAAATGACATGTCCGGAGATTTTTCCGGCTTGTCCGACAATCAGTCTGCCTTTTGTGGAGATATTCCCTTCAAACATACCGTCAATACGGATATTTCCGGGCGTATGAAATTCGCCGATTACAACGGTTCCTGCACTGATGATGTTGTAGGAGTTGAATGATTCTGTTTCTTTTGCCATGATTAAAATGTGTTGATGTATGTAATTAATTTATTCAAAGAATCGCGGAGTTGCTTCGGCTACTTCAACTTCGGTAAGTTTCATCCGATAATTGAGCACGATTTCGTGAGATCCGTAAGTTTTGACGTTTTGAAATGTATTTCCGAGTTTGTGATCGTAAGCATATCCTATTCTCAGATTTGGTGTGAGATTAACTCCGACTGTTGCTGTGACGGACACGCTGCTAAACGGCATTCCGGCACGGAACGCTCCGCCGATCCAAAATTTATCTTGCACAGAAAGCGTACCACCCAAATCGAACAACAAATCCACTTTATCCATCAGCGGTATTTTGAGTGTATCTCCCAACACCGATCCGTAAGCGAGTGCACTCATCACTTGGGCTCTCGGTGTGAATCGAACGGTTTGACTGAAATCGAGTCCCAATTCTATAAATGCGTATCCGTGCAACGGCATTCTAAACCAACTTTCTTTGAAAAGATAATGCGTGAGATGCGTTGCCGAAAGTCCGAATGCAAATTTGGGTGATGAGTATATCAATCCGAAATTTACATCGGGTCTGTATACAGATTGTCCGTTCGAGAGTATTTCGCGAATGTCGGGGTCAATTTCTATCATCTCCGTAATGATATTTCCGCCGAATCTACGATGAATCAAACCCGCACTCAATCCGAGAGAAAAGAACCTTTCCTCGCCGGTTTGAATGTGATAGGCATAAGAAAACATCATGTTGAGACAACGGTTTCGTCCGATCATATCATTCACAATAGAAAGTCCCACACCCGAACGAATGTCTTGCACATAGCCGTGTGCATTGAGCATCTGCGTAGACGGTGCACCTTCAAATCCCATCCATTGTTGACGAGCGAACAGGTAGGCATCGGCATAATTAGATGTTCCTGTTGCCGCAGGGTTGACATTGATTCTTGAAAGATACTGCTGACTCAATTGCACGTCCTGTTGCGTCTGAGCCGAAAAACTCAGAATCAACATGAACAGGATTATATATAGCCGACTCAATTTCATTCAAAATTTATCTTCCTGCTTGTCTTCTTATGATGGCTTGTGCTTCCGCAACCGTAATACGTTGTCCGTCCATAAATGCCACGACGTACGCCTCTTTGTTTGCGTCCAAAATTCTTTGGTTGAGACGACGTGCTTGGCTGAGGTCAGAAAATTCGCCCAACGTGAATTTGTAGAGACCGTCCCGATCTTGGTAATACACCAATTCCGCTCCTTGAGCGGCTCTGATATAGTCGCTAAACAGATAAAGCGGATATTCCGGAGCCTCTTTGTATGCGGCGATTTGCACTCTAAACCACAGACCTTTTTTGTTCAGTGGGCTACTTTCGTTGACATCGTAGCTGCGTCCGATTTGGTTGGTTGCACTTGGATCGTACAGACGAATGTTGGTTCGACGGTTGAGAGCGTGTTCTTCGTCTGTTTTTGCACCTTTAATCAGAGGTTCCAAATTACTTGCAGCTCTTGTAATCAAGCGACTTGCGTCCATTCCTTTTCTACGAATATAGTCTAAAACGGAATTCAAACGCCGTTCGGTCAATTCTTGGTTATATGCCACCGATCCGCGTTCGTCGGCGTGAGAAGTAATCTCAAACCTCATCTGCGGATTTTTGATGGCGATGATAATCAAACGATCCAATTCGCGATGTCCGTCTTTGATGATATCCGATTGATCAAAATCGAAATAGATGTTGTTTACATATATTTCATCGCCGACTTCCGATAATTTCGGTACACATTCAAAAATCACGTAATCTTTGGTAGTTACGGTTTTCACGATGTCGGACGAACGGATATTATCCGGTAGAGATGCCACACCATCGGTTACCAAACTTTGCACATTGATTTCATATCTGGTGTTTGGAGCCAAGTCAAAGAACGTTACATTTCCGGCGTGGTCAGTGAATCTCAACGCTTGTTTGTCGTCTGTTGCTTGAATATACAATGGTTGGTTTTTGTTATGTCTTTGCGGTGTTTTGTCGCAATCCTGACATGGAGTTCCGGGAGGCAAAATGGTTAAATTTGCTCTACGATTCGGGTCGTTGATACGATCTTTGTATTCATCGGTATATCTCGCATCTACGAATCCCTCACATTCTCTTTTTCTGCTTTCGATACATCTGATAATTTGTTCGGGAGTCATTCCCGGACGCATACATTCTGCCATCAAATTGATGGAATCGCATTCGTGGAGAGACATTTTGTGTGAAAACATCGGATTTTCGATATGTTCAACACCTTCTGCCCAAGACATGTCTATTTCTTCTTCCGGTTCTTGTATCGGGATTTCTTCTATGATTTGCGGAGTTTCTTCTACGATAGGTTCCTCTTCAACTAAACTTTCTACCGGAGGTTGTTCGTCCTCTTTGGGTTCTTCACTGAGAGCCAAAAGCGGAGGTTGTTCCGGTGTTGAAGTATCGATATCGACAATCGGTTTTTCTTTACCTACCACCAAAACGCTAAACGGCACATCTCTGAAAACGAATGTAGAATCGGGACGTCCAACGGTGTAAGTCAGCATTCCCGTGATTTGAAATTCTCCCGACGTGTGTGCAAGGATTTGTGTTGAGAAAAATGCCTCTTTCTCGTGATAGTAGATATTACACGTTGTTGTTTCATCAATCGGCACTTCTCCGACCATCGGTGCATCTAATGCACGAAGCTCTCCAACCTGTGTAAAATGATCGGACGGATTCAATTCGATTTGCAAATTTTCTACACACGTGTTGTTTAATCCGAGTAATTGTGCCAATGTGTCGAGCGTGGCTATTGCCAACACATCGAACACATCATCTTCCAAGTTTTGAGATAAAAATTCCCATCTTGCCGGAATCGGGTCAAATTCGATTTTTTGGCTTGTATCTCGTTGCATTGCCACTGCGATTTTTCGGATATCGCGGAGAGGAATAATCGTGAAAGCCTGATTAACCGGATGGATCAGTTCGCTGTCATAATAGTTATCTCTCGTGATGGTTACATCGTAAGACATTGTTGTTTTGGGTCTGGTAACGCTCGCTTTTCCGAACTCGTCGGTGGTTAAGTCGATACAAGTATCCGCATCACATAGCGAAACGGCTGCATCCGCTAAGGGCATATCGGTTTCGTTATCTTTGACTTCGAATTGGAATTCCAAGATGGAGGCTGTTTTAGGGAAGGAATAAATTTCGTCGGAATGTCCAAGTCCGACATATCGGCTACTTGAAAAGAAAATGTTTGGGATATCGGGCGATATGACCAATGTATAATCGTCGAACGAGCTATTGATTGGTGCTTCGATATGTTTAGCTTCGTTAAAATGTCCGTTTTCGTCGGCAACTGCGACATAGATATCCAATCCGCCGTATCCCACGTGTCCGTTGGATGAAAAAGCGATAGCTTCATTGTTGATCCAAATTGGGAACACCTCATCGCCCTTTGTGTTAATCGCTTTTCCGAGGTTCACGGGCACATCCCAATCTTGATTTCGGATCACTGCCGGCGGAGTTGCCGGAGCTCTGCCACGTGCTGCGGCGGCTCTTGCTGCTGCAGGAGCAGGCGGAGCGGCTTGTTCTCTTTCGGTTTGACGAGTTGCGGCAGTTGCGGCTCTTCCGGATGCTGCCGGATTTGCGGTGCCTGTTGTGCCTGTTGTTCGTCTACGTGCTGTGGTTGTGGTTGCCGGACGGTCAACTTTGGTTGTCATCCAAAGGTCGCTACCTCCTTCGCCCCCTTCGGCTCTGGTTGTAAAAATCAATCGTTTTCCATCGGGCGAAATAGCAGGGTGTCCAACGACATTTGAGGCAGCTACGCCGTTCATCTCGAATTTTTGCGGAACCGTCCAAATACCGTTTTCGAAAGTTGTGGTGTAAATTCCGCAATTTCCTTCGTTGCAACGTTGGAAATACCCGATTTTATTCACATGGTCGTAGGTAAATACGCCATCATTAATCACATTGCCCCAGATATTGAAACTGAGTGGTTGTGGGTTTTCCCAAAGTAGCGAATCTTGGCGTAATGTGGCTTGATAGAGATGCGAGAATCCGTGTCCGGTACGTTGGTCGGTCAATGCAGGTTTCACACGTTGTGCCGAACTGTACACCAATTTGTCGTCAACAATGACCATGCCGTATTGCGAAAACGGTGTTGCCACCTTATATTGCGAGCGAATTTGATCTCTGAAAATCACATCTAAACTGTCGGCATAAGCCAATCCGAGTTGAGCAGACGCCAAACGATTCTTGACAAAAATATCACTTGTATCTTGTCGATACAGCATTTGGTACACAGTTTCCGCTTTGGTATAATTGGCTGTTTTGAGCAAAATATCACCATAAGACATCAAAAAATCTTTGTCGCGTCTGCCGTTTTCCCAGACTGCGTCGAAATGGGTTACGGATTCAACCGGATTGTTAAGTCTGCGTTGGGTTTCGCCCAATCTTTCGCGAAGGTGCATTTTCATCGGACCTTCCGCTTCACGTTGATACGCACGATCATAATAGCCGAACGCTTTGAAATAGCGTTCACTTTTGAATGATTCGTCAGCAGTTTTAACCCATTTATTGATTTTGTTTTTTCGAGATTTAACCTGCTGTGGCTGTTGTTGAGCCATCAGATTTTCGCTTAGGAATCCGCAAAAAGCGAACATCAGTGTAAGGGTAAGAATGTGTGTTTTCATAGTATTAAAGCACGGTGACGACACCGGTTTTGGTATGAGGTTTGTTATTATTTTCTATATCGTAAATTGTAATTATGTAGAAATAGTCGCCTTTGTCGACCATTCTGCCGGTTCTCGGATTTCGTCCGTTCCAACCGTTTTTGGCTCTGTCTCCTTTGGCTTCGTAGATAATCGCTCCCCAACGATTGAGGATCGTAATTTCATCAACATTTTCCATAAAGACATCGTTGATTCCATCGTTGTTATGCGGTGTAAATGCTCCGGGTATTTCTCCGAAATCAAATTTCGGATCGCCTACCAATTCGCGGATTTCCACTCGAACGCTATCCAAGTCGAAACAGCCGTAAGCATCGGTATCCATAACGGCAAAGAAGTATGTTTGCGGTGTAAATATCAATCCTGAGAACGCATATTGGAGATGTGTCGAATCCGGAGTGAATCCTGCCTGATCCAATTCGGCTTCATTGCCCCATTGGAAAATAAGAGATGTGTATTCTTCTTCCGAACGACCTTCTAAACCGCCTTGAATGAACAATCTTTCGCCCAATTTCACGGCACCGAAATTCGGATCGGCAAACGTATCCAATACTCGGATTTGATCGCCAATCAATTGAATCATTTCAACGCTTACAATGCTTGCAATAAGAGAATCCATCGCTTTTACCGTAAATACCGCATCCGAAAAGACCACGACTACATCGGCACCAAATCCGGAACCTCCAATGCCCGGACTTGTAAACAATTCGCTTACGCCAACGACCATGAATTGCATATCTTGACCACCGGGAACGCTATATTTTTGATCCAATCGGACTATACTGTCGGTTGTTGTTCCGAATAGTGTAAATGTGCCTGTTCCCAACGTATCTCTATACCACCGTTGTGAGTAGGTTGTCGGTTCTCCTCCCAAAGATGTGGCTATAACCGGGAAATCCGAATTTAGACAAACCGCATTCGGGTGTTCTACCCTAAATTCGAAAGCATGATCCACACGGAGATTCACTTTTGCCGTTGCCGTACAGCCTTTTTGACCTGCCGGCACTGTTTTTTCGGAAGCATGAACCATAAATTGTTCTTCTGCCATAAAAGCAAAAATCAAGCGAGCGGTATCCCCTATTGCCGTTTGGAATCTGGTTGGTGGTGTCCAAGTCAAGTCAAAATCATCAATGTTAGAGGCGTTTATCGTAGGTCCGGTTGCACTGCTGATACTTTCCACGAAAAATTCCACATTGGTGGCTCTATAATTTGCTACAAAATGCGACTGACCTGTTTCGATTTGAATAATCGTTGGAGTTACCGATGCATTTCTCGTACTGGTACTGGTTTGTCCGCAGCCGTCTGCATAGACAGAGATATTTCCGGCGGTATCACTCGGGATAAGCCATACAATGTTTGCCTCTCCGCTTACATCAAGCGAATCGGGTCTTGCTTGGGTCCAACCCGGAGGAAGTGTCCAATGGTAGGTTGGTCTGATTTGAGTGTGTTGAGTCGGTATATTGAGATGTATCACTGCCGTATCACCGGAACAGAAACGAACAGTGTCGATAGCGTTGAAAACAGCCAAAACATCAAGGTTTTCAATAATATCTTCGGACGGCGTTATGGTCATAGTATTTTGTCGAGTTCCGCATTGGTTGTAAGCCGTAACGATGAGGTCGAACGGTGTTGAGCCTACTCCCCCAAAATACAGAGAGTCATTTGGTACAGAGCCGTTTTCCGTTGAGAATATCTCGAATTCCGGCACAACTCCCGGAGTCTTATCCCAATCCCAAGAAATAGAATCTGTCCACTGATCATAAAAGACATTCATTTCGAACGGTACATCTTCACAAGGGAACGGACTTTGCAGCGGAACAGGCATTGCCGGTTGATTGCCGACATTGACCGACAGTTGCGAATTTCCTTGTGTATAGCCGCAATCTCCGTCGATTAGGAAATCTACGGTAATCACAAAATTTTCGGACGGAATTTTGAATTCCAAGGTGTCGACATCTACGGTTTTGATTTCCGTAATACCTTGATAATTCCAGCGAGCGGCTGTTATCGTGCCCAATGTTGAGGCATTATGTGCCCAAACTTTCAAGATGGAATCCTCGCAAATATGGGTAACCGTCGAGATAGCATCAAAACTGTGGTGATTGGTTTTCAATTCGATGTTATGCGTTGCTGAGGAGATTGTAATCCGCGATCTTGCCGTGTCGCGAGAAAGTCCGCAACTTCCGATGGCTCTTGCCAAAAGGGTTTCGGGATTTATCGGTTGATTGATATAACTTCCGACAACGACTTTAATTGTATCGTTGCTTGGTCCCCATTGGTTGACACGTGTCCAAGACGTGAGGACATCGGCGGTATTCGGTCGAGGTAATTCCCAAATATAATTCACAGCAAACAT
>WRKV01000018.1 GCA_009777915.1 Bacteroidales bacterium
TGTATTCAACCGCACCTTGTGCCAGATACCGCAACAAAGTTTGGTTGGCGTACTTGCGTGCACCCGCCGAAACCTGCAAAATCACAGGCGATTTGGTGTCGACACAAGCCTGAATAATGGCTTGCATTTGTTCCAAGTTGTTAAAATTAAACGCAGGAATGGCGTATCGTCCCGCCATTGCCTTTGCAAACAGTTCCTTACTGTTGACTAATCCAAGTTCTTTGTAATTGATCATGATATTTTTTTTGTTTGATTTTGCAAAGATACGAAAAAAATTTCAATTTAGTTGTATGTTAAAAAAAAATCGTATCTTTGCAGAATGAATCGTTTGAAAAGTGTTTTGCAGTTCGTGTTTTGGCTTTGTCCTTGGATTGGTTTGGCTCAGCAAACCGCAATCGGACGATGGCAAGATCATTATTCTTACAATCATGTTTTTTCTATCGTGGTTTTGCAAGATGAAATTTCTGCTGTAACCGAAAACGGACTGTTTTATTACAACAAAAAAGAAAACAGCGTTCGTCGGAAAACCACGATTCAAGGGCTTAGCGGAGTAGGGCTAAGTGCCTCGAATTATGACGCATCATCGCAAATTCAAATCATCGGTTATCAAAACGGAAACATAGATTTGATTCTGCAAAACGGCAGAATTATCAATATCCCGGACATACAACGTTGGCAAATGTTGGGAAGTAAAAAAATCAACAAAATTATTATCGAAAATAGTCAAAAGGTTTATCTTTGCTGCGATTTTGGGATTGTTGTGTTGAATCTGCTTAAACAAGAAATTTCGGAAAGATATTTTATTGGTCAGAACGGTTCGTTTTTACAAATTAACGATCTAGCGTTTAGCAATGATTCTATCTATGTCGCAACACGCAATGGTTTGAAGAAAGCCGATCGGTTTTCTCATCGACTGAGCGATTTTCGAGAATGGGATTCTATACCCATCAATGCACAATACGGACAATCGCTCGAGAGTGTAGATTTATGGAATAATCATTTGATTGTTCATCAACGATTCGTTCAAAACAATATCACTTACGATACAGTGTGGACGCGGGATTCCGAAGGGCAATGGGATATTTTGGATACCAACACGACGGTCAAAATTAAAGTCAGCAAAAATCGATTGTTTCAACTTCGAGCAATCCCGAATCACTATCTTTATGAAATTTTAGAATATAATTCTGATTTCAACATTTCGAGCAGCACACAAGAAAAAGCAGAGTTTTGGGGATTGGAAGATGTTGAATTGGATTCCGAAAATAATTTGTGGCTTTCTACAGGTTTTTACGGCTTAACTCGTCTTCGTTTAGATTGGACGTTCCAAGAAAATATCTTTCCGCGAGGACCTTCAACCAATCATGTTTTTGCCCTGTCTCACAGTTTGTCAACCTTGTATGCGGCAGAAGGCAGGGTAGGTTCGATTGTCTGGGAACCGGGACACCGAAGTTTTACCGTTAATTATTTTCAAAACAATACTTGGAATCTGCTTAGTTATCGAAACTTTTCTCACTGGATTAGCGATGCGATTTCCATTGTGGAAGATCCGACAAATCCGAATGTATTTTTCGTGGCATCGTGGCAAGCGGGTGTAGCACAGGGCAACACCGACGGAACGGGAACACTTTACGATACTACAAACAGTAGTTTGAGAGGCTTTTGGCGCGACGATAGATATTATATTCGCGGTGGTGATGTCAAATTTGATTCCAAAAATCAACTTTGGGTAACCACGGCAAATTCTGAACATCACCTACATAAACGCGACCCTTCGGGACAATGGAAACCCTACGATTTAGGGCATGTTATCGCAACTGATCCAAGAGAATTTATTATTGATTATTACGATCAACTTTGGATTCGAACGCAATGGAACGGTTTGGTGTTTTTCAGAGAAACCAACAACGGCAATGGTTATGAAGCGTTGAGAGCGGATTTGAATAATGGAAATAACCAACAAATCAGCGGTCTGAATTGTATGGTGGAAGATAAACGAGGGTTTATTTGGCTGGGTACAGAACAGGGGATTTTGATCAATCGTACGTCCAGACAATTGTTCGACCCGCCCAATAACGGTTTGGTGTCTAAGGTAACGTTTGAAACCATCAATTACGAAGGACTTCCGTTGTTCGGAAATGAGAATGTAACAGCGATTGCGATCGATGGTGCAGATCGAAAATGGATCGGAACGGCGTCGAGTGGTGTGTTTTTAATGTCTGCCGACGGAAGAGAAATGATTCATCATTTCAACACGCAAAACAGTCCGCTAAATTCGAATTCTATCACGGCTTTGACCATCAATCCGAGAACCGGCGAAGTCTTTATTGGCACCGATAAAGGCTTGATGTCGTATGGTGGAAATGCAACTTTGGGCAGTCGAACCAAACAAGATATGATCATTTTTCCGAATCCTGTACGGTCTGATTTTACAGGTGAAATCGGCATTCGAGGGTTAGCCGAAAATGCAAAAGTACATATTACCGATGTAAGTGGTGTTTTGGTTTTCGAAACCACTGCCAACGGTGGAATGGCAACTTGGAATGGTCATGCACGTAATGGACAACGTGTTAAACCGGGCGTTTACACTGTTTTTTCGGTTTTGGTTGATGAGTACGACGGCTCATTAATAAGAGGTGTTGGAAAGATTTTTATTAATAGATAAACCATGTATATTCGAACACGAGGTATCGTTCTAAATCATCTGAAATATGGCGAAACAAGCCTTATTGTGCGTGTATTTACTGAACATTCGGGATTGCAATCGTTCATCGTGAAAGGATTTTGCTCGACTAAACATAAGGGGAAAATTTCATTGTTTCAACCTTTGTCGTTAATCGAAATTGATCTGCCCGAGCACCCGAAATCCGACCTGATAATTTTCAAAGATGCTCGTGCTTTGCACCATTATTCGGGCATTTCAAACACAATGGAAAAACACTGTATCTTTGTGTTTCTTTCGGAAATTTTGAATAAAATTTTGTGCTTTTCGCAAGCCGAAAACGAGTTGTTTGAATTTGTTTACAATTCGCTCATTTCATTCGATAACACGCATGAACCTTGTCATAAATTTCATTTGATGTTTTTGAGTGAGCTCACGAATTACTTAGGTATTCGCCCTGTTGAGCAAGAATCGTTGAATAATTTACATTCCATTTTGAATTATTACGGACAACATATTCCGAATTTTTTACCAATCAAATCGCATGCGGTGTTGCATGAAATACTTCGGTAATTCACGGCATTGGTGTGTTTGTACAACTTTGTTATTGGTCGTATTATTTGCGATTTGCACGTAAAAGCAATCGCAATGCAATTGCATACAGCACCAAAAAGAATGCTAAAAACAACGCAAAACGTCCGATATAGTCGCCGTGTTTGACATAAAACGTGATTTCGTCATTGGCTTTTATGGTTTGCGAAATCACGGCTTCTTCCCAATAAGGTGTGGGTTGCGAAATATCGCCACGTTGACTGATAAACATTGAGATTCCGGTATTGGCACACCGTGCAATATCCTTACGTGTTTCGATGGCTCGTAATTTTGCATATCGGGCGTGTTGGCGATGTCCGGGCGTGTTGCCCCACCAACCGTCGTTGGTAATGATGCACAAAAATTCTGCTCCATTTCTCACAAATTCGGCAACAAAATCGCCATAAATCGATTCATAACAAATGATGGGCGAGAATGGGGGAGTGCCGTATTGTGAATGGAACACCTCACGATTGGGGCTTGTACCAAGGGTTCCAACCGTTCCACCCATATCAATGGCTAATTTTTCCAACGGACGAAAATACTTCACAAACGGCATAATTTCCACGCCGGGCGTGAGTTTCGACTTGTAGTATTTTTGACAGTAAAAATCTTTACTCACCAACATTGCTGTGTTGTGTGCCTCGTAATACAGATCTCCGTAAGGACGCGCAGCAGATGTTCGCTCAGAAATCAAACTAAACGACGAAAGTCCGGCGACTAATTCAATACTGTCGTATTCCGACAAAAACTCTTGAATGCGTTGCAAACTCAGTGATTCCGTCATTCGGTGTTCCCAAATATATTCTTGAATCATGCTTTCGGGTGTCAAAATCAAACGCGTATTTGGTGTGATTTTAGTTCGTGCCAAATCCAACATTCGTTCGGTGGCAACAACCGGATTCAAGTCATATTGTTCGCCATAAGGATCAATGTTGGGTTGAACAATCAGCACTTCAATATCTCTGCCTTTTTCTTGGTAACTTGCATACATGAGCAATGAAACGACAATCGGTAAAAACGTTACAATGCCTGCAATTGTTTTGAGATTACGCTTTTGTTTTAATAATTTTTCTCCGGTTTCTTGATCTCTGCAATTGGCGAGATTAATTGCATTTTTTACTAAATTAAATAAGGCGATATTCACCAACCAAATCCAAATTGAACCGCCCAAAACCCCTGTAAATTCATAGAATTGTACGAAACTTGGTTGAAAAGCAAACACATTTCCGAGGGTCAGCCAGGGCCAAGATAAATCCCAATCGAAATGAAAATATTCAAACGCTGTAAAAAATATCGCCAAAACCCACAAGCAATTCCGCCTTTTGAACACGTGTTTTTTCACCATGTAATAGCCATAAACCATCAACGCCATCAACGCTGAATTGGTTGTAAATGCTAAGATTGCAGCCGGTGTAGCGTTCCAAACCCACCACGTTGTAATCACATTCCAAATCAAAAAACTCAAAAATGCATAACCGAAAAAACGTTTTCCATTCTTGCGTTCAGGTGTTTTTTCCAAATTGTCAAACAACCACAAAAGAGGAATAAAAGCGATAAAAATCAAGACAACGGAAAACGGTGCAAGCCATGATATACCCAATAAAATACCACTTAAAATCGCTAATACTGTGCGTCCCCGTGCATTCATATTTATTCGGAAAGAATGGTTACCACATTATCCATCACTTGCAAAACACCTCGATCAATTTCAATGAAATGAGGAGAAGTATCGCCTGAAATCTCATATTTTACACGCCCTTTGGTTAAAATAGCAATCATCGGAGCGTGACGATCTAAAATTTGAAACAGACCCTCTTTACCCGGACATTGTACCGAGCAAACTTCGCCCTCAAACAAGGTTTCTTTAGGAGTTGAAATTTCTAATTTCATTTCGAATTTGCTAATAATTTTTTACCTTTCTCGATAGCCTCATCAATCGTTCCAACGAGGTTGAATGCGGCTTCCGGATATTCATCTACT
Source organism: Bacteroidales bacterium (assembly GCA_009777915.1). Classification (GTDB taxonomy): domain Bacteria; phylum Bacteroidota; class Bacteroidia; order Bacteroidales; family P3; genus WRKV01. Next base: position 5,237 of record WRKV01000018.1, read on the forward strand.
TCTCCGTCGAGAATCATTTTGAACCCGCGAATGGTTTCTTCGATTGGAACAAAAACACCAGGAATCCCCGTGAATTGCTCGGCTACAAAGAATGGTTGTGACAAAAATCGTTGCACTCTTCTCGCTCTCGAAACCATTAATTTATCTTCATCGCTCAACTCGTCCATACCTAAAATCGCAATGATATCCTGCAATTCTTTGTAACGCTGCAACGTGCGTTTGACGCGTTCTGCGGTATCGTAATGATCGTCTCCGACAACCTTTGGAATTAAAATTCGCGATGTGGAATCCAACGGATCAACCGCAGGATAAATGCCCAATTCCGAAATTTTACGACTCAAAACTGTGGTAGCATCCAAGTGTGCAAACGTGGTTGCAGGTGCAGGGTCTGTCAAGTCATCTGCCGGCACATAAACTGCCTGAACCGACGTAATAGAGCCACGTTTGGTAGATGTGATCCGTTCTTGCATCAAGCCCATTTCCGATGCCAAAGTCGGTTGATAACCCACCGCCGAAGGCATACGTCCGAGCAATGCCGAAACTTCAGAACCGGCTTGCGTAAAACGGAAAATATTGTCAATAAAAAATAAAATATCTCGACCTGTACTTTCAGTATCGCCATCACGGAAATACTCAGCCAATGTAAGTCCGGAAAGGGCTACTCTCGCACGTGCTCCGGGAGGTTCGTTCATTTGTCCGAAAACCAAAGTTGCTTGCGATTGTTTCAATTCTTCGGGGTCAACCAAACTCAAATCCCAACCGCCTTCTTCCATACTTTTTTGGAACGCCTCGCCGTAGCGAATAACGCCCGATTCAATCATTTCTCTAAGCAAATCGTTGCCTTCACGCGTACGTTCACCAACACCTGCAAACACCGTTTGACCTTGATATTTTTTGGCAATGTTGTTAATCATTTCCATGATCAACACTGTTTTTCCAACGCCGGCACCTCCGAAAAGCCCGATTTTACCGCCTTTTGCGTAAGGTTCAATCAAGTCAATAACTTTAATTCCGGTGTACAACACTTCTTGCGTTGTGGTTAAGTTTTCAAACTTCGGCGGGTCTGCATGGATATTAGCACGACGTGTGAATTTCACAGCCGGCATACCATCAATTTCGTCGCCCGTTACATTGAACAATCGTCCGTTAATGTCCGGTCCGACAGGCATGGAGATGTTAACCCCCGTGCAGGAAACCTCTTGTCCGCGAGCCAACCCGTCTGTGGATTTCATTGCAATGCAACGCACGGTATTTTCACCAATATCTTGCTGACATTCCAAAATAATTTTTTCATTTTGAGGATTTACGACCTCTAAAGCCTCATAAATTTGAGGCAAACGGCTATTCTCGGCGAACGAAATATCAACAACCGCTCCAATAATTTGCGAAATACGACCTTTACTTTCTTGCATAGGGAGATTATTTTTTTGCAAATATACGAAAAAAATGTTATCTTTGCAAAAAAAAATGCTATGTTTACGCAAAAGAATTTAGAACAACTTGAAAAACGTGGAATTACAACACAAGATGTTGAACAACAATTAGCGTTTTTTGCCAAGGGATTTCCCTACACGAAATTGGTGCGTTCGGCTTCAAAAAACGATGGAATCGAAGTGTTCGATGTGAAACAAATCGACGAACTGTTGACGAATTACAAAACCAAAATTGCAGGGCGAAATATCATTAAATTTGTGCCGGCATCAGGGGCGGCATCACGTATGTTCAAACTGCTTTCCGAGTTTCGAACGGCATACAAACCAAACCAAAATAATGCGGCTTTGTTGGAAAAAAAAGACCCGCAATCCATGCATTACTTTTTCGAAAATATCCGAGAATTTGCATTTTTTGATGCTTTGAAAAAAAATATGGAAAAATCCGGAAAATCTATCGAAAACTGCTTGGAAAAAGAAGACTACAACGAAATTTTAGACGCCCTTTTGTTGGATTCGGGAATGGATTATTTGAATTTGCCGAAAGGTTTATTGTTGTTTCATAAATATCCCGATAGCATAAGAACCGCACTGGAAGAGCATTTGGTGGAAGGTATCGGTTATGCGGCAAGTGATGGATTAGTGAAATTACATTTCACGGTTTCGCCCGAACATTTGGAAAAATTCAAACAACTTGTTGAGAAAATTCTACCCATTTATGAGGCAAAATATCTTGTGAAATACGACATTTCGTATTCCGTGCAAAAGCCTTCTACCGACACAGTTGCAGCAACTTTAGACAATCAATTATTTTTGACCGAACATGGAGATTTGGTGTTCCGTCCGGGTGGACATGGTGCGTTAATCGAAAATTTGAACGACTTGCAAGGCGATTTGATTTTTATCAAAAATATCGATAACATAACGACGGATAAAAATCGAACGCCCACAATTACTTACAAAAAAGTGATTGCAAGTTACTTGATCGACTTGCAAAAGAAAACATTCGAATATCTCAAAGAGCTTGAAAATCCTGATATCTCAGACGAATTGCTAACGGAAATTTTTCATTTTTCTTGGAAACAATTGCTCATTGCGTTTGAGCATTTTTCGAGTTGGTCTCGCGAGGAAAAGCGACAGGTTTTAATTCAAAAACTCAATCGTCCGATGCGTATTTGTGGTATGGTGAAAAACGAGGGAGAGCCCGGTGGAGGACCGTTCTGGACTAAAAACACCAAGAACGAAATTTCGTTGCAAATTGTGGAATCATCGCAAATTAATCCAACCAATCCTCAACAACAAGATGTGCTGAAAATGGCATCGCATTTCAATCCTGTGGATTTAATTTGCGGCGTGCGAAATTACAAAGGCGAGTTGTTTGATTTACGAAAATATATTGATCCGGAAACAGGATTTATCAGCGAAAAATCTCTTGGCGACAAAACGTTGAAAGCCCTTGAACTTCCGGGACTTTGGAACGGTGCGATGGCAGATTGGATTACGATTTTTGTGGAAGTTCCGATTGCTGTTTTTTCACCTGTAAAAACCGTGAACGACTTGTTGAGAAGAGAACATCAAAACGTATAAAATGTTACCCAAATTTTTACAAAAAGGCGACATCGTCGCATTGGTTGCTCCGGCAAAAAAATTAGATGTTTCGATTGTTGAAAACGCTCGAAAACATCTTGAAAATTGGGGACTTCAAGTGATTGTCGGAGAATCGGCGACAGCATCATTTCACCAATTTTCGGGTGATGATGAGGTGCGACGAAAAGATTTCCAAACGCAGTTGGATGACCCGAATGTGAAAGCAATTATTTGCCTTCGTGGTGGCTACGGATCAGCACGAATCATCGACCAATTGGATTTTTCCGAGTTCGTAAAATTTCCAAAATGGATTGTCGGTTACAGCGATATTACCGTCATTCAAAATCATATTTTGAAAAATTTTAATATCGCCTCACTTCATGCCGAAATGCCGTTGAATTTTCCGAAATTTCAACAAACCAATGAAAGTCTGAACGCCTTAGAGAACGCTATTTTCGGAGAATTTGAATCTTTTGAAATTCCATCCGACTCACTCAACAAAATGGGTTCTGCAAAAGCCGAATTAGTTGGCGGAAATTTAGCAATTTTGTGTAATTTGTTGGGAAGTAATTCCGAAATTAATACAGATGGAAAAATTTTATTTTTAGAAGATATTGGCGAATATCTTTACTCCATCGATCGTATGATGATGACGTTGAAACGTGCCGGAAAATTTGATAAATTGGCAGGTTTGGTGGTCGGACAATTCACCAATATCAAAGACAGCGATATTCCTTTTGGAAAAAATGTTTACGAAATTATCGCCGAACATACTGAAAAATATGATTATCCCGTAATGTTCGATATTCCGGCAGGACATTGCGACATCAACAAAGCATTGATTTTTGGTGCAGAATATGCGATGAATGTTTCAGAAAAAATGTGCACGTTTTATCGAACAACAGCCTCAACTGTATAGCCTGCCTTTTCTAATAAATTCAGCAATCCGTCTGCTCCCGCCAAATGTAAGGCACCAACAGCGATGAACGATGATTTATGTTTCATCATATCCGGAAGTTTTTTCATCCACGCTTCATTGCGATCTTTGTTCATTGCATTGATTTCAGCGGGTGTTGCAGGACAAACATCACTTCTTAAATAACGATATAAATCATTCAAATTTCCTTGAACATAATGGTTGATTAACTCCGGAACCATTGCCATTTCTTGGTCTATGTTTTTTAAGGCACACAACAAAAGATCCGCTTGACGTTGCAAACTCGCACCAAAAAGAACGCGAATTTGAGAATCGACAGTTTCCAATTCCAAAACAGGTTTTTGATTTTGGGTTGCGTGCGATTGAATAAAAATATCCAAACCCTCTTCAATAGTGCCTTCGGGCAAATGTACAGAATAAGCAACCGGAAGCATAGCCACTTGAATGCCCGCCGGATTTAATATACCCAAATGCTCCAATCCTATACCGAAAAAAGAGGCGAGTTGTTCGTTTACAAACTGATAATCCTCGTCGGAGTAGAGTCTTTGGTATGTTATGTTCGGCGGCATCATCATGGCTTGTTGAAGATGCATTTGCATTTCGGACATATTTGCCATATTCATTTCGCCCACGACTTGCTCGCTGGATTCCAACGCTGCTGTTGCACCCGGAACCGTTGCTAAAAAATCGCCCGACTTGAAATGAAGTGTGCCGAATAAATAAGATGGTTTGGATAAATCTTTTCCGGAAATTTTCCATAGTAAAGAACCTGTTTTGTAAGTTCCGTTTTGTGCGTAAACACTGCTTGTTGCGATAATCAATACGATGATTGATGTGAATAATTTTTTCATGTTGTTGTCGTTTTGTTTTTAATGGTTATTATTTTCGAATTCTTTTAACTCGTTGAGACTTTCTTTGATGCGGTTGATATGCTTGTAGTAAAGTTTCTTGTAGAGAAATGGTATGGCGACCAATCCCATGATTAAGTAAAAAGTACCCAAAGTAATAATGACGACCCAAACGATTTCCGCGCCAATCGTCAGTCTGTAAAACAAATAGTACCAAGTGCCCAAATAAATGAAAAAAAAGATTGTTCCATACATCTGAGCCATTCGAACCAAGTTTTGATATTTCAAAATTCTTTCCGAAACTTCCCTTATCGTCATGCGAGAAAAATCAATCGCTTTCAAAAAACGATAGAGATAAATTTCGAATGGTGTCATCACTATACATACAAAGAGAAATGCCAACGGACAAATTATGTAGTATCCTCCAGCGGTAAAAAATTCATGCGAGAAAAAGCATAGAAGTATGCCCAGCGGTATCATGGCAAACATACTGAATTTTGCCATTCGGATAAGTTTCGAAAGCGTTGTTTTGCCTTTATTTTTGAGCATTTCCTTGATTTTTTCATCGCTGATTTGTTGCTTTTCTTTCAACACATCAATTTCATTCCAAAGTTCTTTGAATTTATCTAATTCCATGATGTTAATTTTTTGAAAGTTGTTTTAATTTATCTTTTATTCGATTGATTTTTGTTGAAACATTTGTGGTTGTAATCCCCATGATGTCTGCAATTTCTTTGTAAGGTCTGTCCTCCAAATAAAGCAAAATTAAGGCACGTTCTAATTTTCCTAATTTATTGATGCAAGCGTATAACTCAGCGATAGCCTCGTTTTCCTCAGTTTCGACTTTAATTTCTGGCATTGTTTTTACAAACGTTGGTCGTTTGGAACTTCGTCTGAAAAACGAAACGCACGTGTTTAATGCGATGCGATAAATCCACGTAGAAAATTGACTTTCTCTGCGAAAATTCGGAAAAGCTTTCCAAAGATTCAGCACCACATCTTGGTATAAATCATCTATTGAAGTGTTTTCGTCTGTGTAGAACGACGCCACTTTATAGATGATGCGGTTGTGATTCCGCAACATATCTAAGAACTCTGTTTCCAAATTTTGTTTTTCCATGTTTTTTGTGAAGTTACACTTTATTAGTCGTTGAGAAAAACGAAAACATCACAAAGATACGAAAAAAAATAGAATGTTGAAAACTCGAAAAATAGCCCTAAATAAAATAGCATTGATTATCAATGTGTTTGGTTTCAAAAATGGGATTTTTTGGGATTTTTTGGAAAAAGTTATTAACAAAATGGGATTTTTTGGGTTTTTTCGATTTTTTTTCGTAACTTTGTACTCTCAAAATTAAAATCGAATTGTGATGAATATGTTAATCGGCAAAGAATACTGCAAAGTGGATATCAACGGGCGTTTCAAACTTCCGTTGGCACATAAGAAATTGTTGTCAGCAATTATCGAGGAAGGCTTTATCATTCGTGAAAGCGTGTTTGATGCGTGTTTGGAACTTTGGCCTCGCAAAGAATTCGAACGCAAAACAAGCGAAGATGTTAGTAAACTCAACCCTTACAACCCCAAAGACCGTTTGATTATTCGCGTACTTTCCGAAGGAAATCCGGTAGATTTAGATGCTAACGACAGAATTTTAATTCCTAACGATCAGAAAAAATCCAAAAAAATTGACAAAGATATTGTGTTGATTCCACAAGGTAATCTGATTGAAATTTGGGATATTTCGGCATACGAAAACATTAAGAAATCGACCACAAACATCGCAGAAATGATTGCCGAACGCCTTGGTGGAATGACGAATGACGAATGAAAAATGACCCTCTAAACAATGAAACAACCTATGTACCACCTTCCTGTTCTACTAAACGAAAGTATCAACGGCTTGAATCTCCACGAAAATGGGATTTATGTTGATGCAACGTTTGGCGGCGGCGGACATTCAAAAGTCATTCTTGAACAACTGAAAGGTGGGCGATTGCTGGGTTTCGACCAAGATGAGGACGCACAGAAAAATGTTTTAACCGATTCGAGATTTCAACTCATTCCACAAAATTTCAAATTCGCCAAAAATTTTTTACAACTTTACGGAGCATTGCCGATTGATGGACTGCTTGCGGATTTGGGCGTTTCCTCTCATCAATTTGATGTCGCCGAACGTGGTTTTTCGTTTCGATTCGACGCTCCTTTGGATTTACGAATGGATATAAAAAATCCGGTAACAGCTGCTGAAATTATTGAAAAATATGATGAAAGCCAACTTGCGGATATGTTTTACAATTATGGAGAATTGAAAAATTCAAAAAAAATTGCTAAAGTAATTATTCGTGCAAGAACCGAAAAATCTATTGAAACAACGGGCGATTTGAAAAATTTACTCACCCCTCTTTTTCCGAAAAATCAAGAAAATAAATTTTTGTCGATGGCATTTCAAGCCTTGCGAATAGAGGTCAATCAGGAATTAGATGCCTTGAAAGTTCTATTACAGCAATCCGTAGAAATGTTGAAATCCGGTGGACGGTTAGTGGTGATTTCCTACCATTCTTTGGAAGATAGATTAGTGAAAAATTTTATAAAAACCGGAAATTTGAACGGCGAAGTGGTGAAAGATTTTTACGGAAACAATCAAACACCGTTTCGCTTAATCACACGAAAAGCCGTTGTTCCAAGCGATTCGGAAATAGCAGAAAATAATCGAGCACGTAGTGCAAAACTCAGAATAGCAGAAAAAATCTAATGTCAGGAAAAATAAAAATACGAGATTTTTTCGATGGCTCCATCGTTACGCAAGATAAGATTTTGCGACACTGGCCCTATGTGATTTTTTTGGTAAGTTTAGCCATTTTGTTAATTGCAAACAACTATGTTTCCGAAAAAATTATTCGCGAAACGAACGTCATCAATAGAGAATTGAAAGAACTCCAAACCGAGCATTTAGCAACGCTTTCGGAGTGTTTAAGAAAAAGTCAACAAACGGAAGTTGCTAAAAAATTAGACCTGATCGGTGTGAAAGAATCCGTTGTCCCACCCAAACGAATCATCATCAAAAAATAATCATGAAAGAATTAAAAAAAGATATGAAATGGCGTGTAAACTTGGTGTATATTTGCATCTTGTTTGTGGCGTTTACTATCGTTTTTCAGATGGCGAGGTTGATTTTTATTGATGGTCATAAATGGCGAGCGAGAGCGGAAAATCAGACTACACGCCATGTTGATGTGGAGGCTAAACGCGGAAATATCTACTCCACAGATGGAAGTATTTTGGTCATGACGATGCCGATTTTCACGATTCGTATGGATTTGCACCATTCGGTTGTCTCGCAAGATACGTTTAATTTTTATGTCAAAGCGTTAGCCGATAGTTTGGCAAATATGTTTCCGCAAAAATCTGCGACCGTATGGCAAAAAAATTTGAGAGAGGCTCGTGCAAAGAATTCCAGAGCGTTTATGATTGAAAAAAATGTCAGATATGTCGAATTGAAACGACTGCAAACCTTTCCGATTTTGAATAATAAAAGTAAATATAAAAGTGGTTTGATTGTCGAGGAAAGCAGTCGCCGCATTCGTTTGCACAGTCCGTTAGCCGAACGAACGATTGGTTATTTCAACAAGGAAAGCGGTGTTGGCGTAGGGTTAGAAGGATTTTACAACGATATTTTGAAAGGTCATAGTGGTAAACGTGTTGAGCGAAAAGTGGCGAATGGCGTGTGGCGTCCGATATTCAGCGATCAACAAGAACCGGAAAACGGCAAGGATATTGTAACAACGATTGACACACGCATTCAAGATGTTGCTCATGCCGCATTGACAAGGAGTTTGGAACGAAATAGAGCAAGTCACGGTACTGCTATTTTGATGGAAGTTTCAACCGGAAAAATTCGTGCGATCGTTAATCTCAAACGCGGACAAGACAGTGCATATCACGAAGTCGAAAATTTTGCCGTTAACGAATCTGTTGAACCCGGTTCAACGTTCAAATTGGCAAGTTTAATCGCTATTTTGGAAGAAGGAAAAATAGATACAGGAACATCTGTTCCGACCGGACAAATGCAGGTTGGCAGTCATTCGTTGAGAGATACCAGAGAAGAAGGTTATGGAGAAATTTCGTTGAAGCATGCGTTTGAATTGTCGTCCAATGTTGGAATTGCGTACGCCGTTCGCGAAAGTTTTTCAAAAAACGAAAAAAAATATACGGATTATCTTTACAAAATGCGATTGCATCAGCCGTTGGGTTTGGAGATTTCGGGCGAACGAAATCCTAAAATAAAAAATCCGAAAGACCATAAAGATGAATGGTGGGGGACCTCGTTGGCGTGGATGTCGATGGGTTATGAAGTGCAACTGACACCGTTGCAACAACTCGCATTTTACAACGCTGTTGCAAACAACGGACGAATGATGAAACCCATGTTTGTAGAGGAAATTCGGAGTGGCGGACAGGTTGTCAGACGGATTGAACCGACTGTTTTGGAATCACGAATTGCGTCCGACAAAACGATTAGAAAAGTAAGAGGTTGTTTAGAGGGTGTTGTGCAAAACGGAACGGCGAAATCGCTATCACGTTCGCCTTACAAAATCGCAGGAAAAACAGGCACTGCACAGATAAATTACAAAGAAAAAGGTGTTGAAAAAACGCGTTATCGTGCATCGTTTATCGGATATTTTCCGGCTGACAATCCGCAGTATACTTGTTTAATCATCGTAACCGATCCTTCCGGATTTCGTAGATATGGCGGTGAAGTCGCGGCACCTGCATTCAAAGAAATTGCCGATAAAGTGTATGCAACATTGCTCAATATGGAAGTTGAATTACCCGATTTAGAAAATTTTGAATCGTTGCAGGTGGGAGCAAATATGGAAAAAATAGATCAAATAAAACACGCATCTCGTTCGTCAAAAACAACTCCAAGTGTGAGAGGTATGACGGCTCGTGATGCCGTGTATTTGCTCGAAAGTTTGGGTTACAAAGTGATGCTCAACGGACGTGGTATCGTGCGAGAACAATCCATTGACGCAGGCAGTTCAATAATTCCGGGACAACAAATTTGGTTACGATTATCATGAAAAAATTAACTTATATCATCGAAAATTTAGCCGTTGAAACAATCATCGGAACGACTGATATTGTTGTGAATGAACTTTGTTTTGATTCTCGACAAGTTAAGTCGGGAAGTTGTTTTTTTGCAATCAGTGGCACGACGGTTGATGGACATTCATTTATTGAACGAGTTGTGGAAAATGGTGCTGTTGCTGTTGTTTGCGAAGTGATGCCGAAAAAATTATCCAAAAAAATAACGTATATTCAAGTTAAATCAACAAGCTATGCTTTGGGAATTTGTGCTGCAAATTTTTATGGAAATCCTTCGGAAAAGTTAAAATTGGTAGGCATTACAGGCACTAACGGCAAAACCACAACCGTTACACTTTTGCATGAATTGTTTTTGAAATTAGGTTACAAAGCTGGTTTGTTATCGACCATCGAAAATAAAATTGAAAATCGTGTATTGCCTGCTACACATACAACTCCGGACGCTATTCAGTTGAATAAAATTTTATCGGAGATGATTAACGAAGGTTGCACTCATGCATTTATGGAAGTGAGTTCGCATGCCATCGTTCAACATCGTATTGCCGGCATTCGCTTTGCCGGTGCGATTTTCAGCAATATCACGCACGACCATTTAGACTATCACAAAACATTCGATGCTTATCTTAAAGCGAAAAAAACATTCTTTGACGAATTGCCGAAAACAGCCTTTGCTCTAAGCAATATCGATGATAGAAACGGCGAAGTGATGATGCAAAACACGATTGCAAAAAAATACACTTATGCTCTAAAATCTATGGCGGATTTTCGTTGTAAAATCATCGAAAATTCATTTACGGGTTTGCATTTACTCATCAATCAATCGGACGTGTATTGCAGATTAGTCGGCACATTCAACGCATACAACTTTTTAGCGATTTATGCAACGGCAGTTTTATTGGGCGAAAATGCCCAAGATGTGTTGGCAATTATGAGTAATCTACAAACTGCCGAAGGACGTTTCGATACAATAAAATCCACTAACAAAATCATCGGAATCGTTGACTACGCTCACACTCCGGATGCTTTGGAAAATGTACTTTCAACGATTGCGAATGTTCGAACCAATAACGAAACGTTGATTACTGTTGTTGGTTGTGGAGGTGACAGAGATAAAAGCAAGCGACCCATCATGGCAAGAATCGCTTGTAAAATGAGCGACAAAGTGATTTTGACTTCCGATAATCCACGTACGGAAAATCCACAAACCATTCTTGACGAAATGAATCAAGGCGTTGAACAGCAAGATAAATCAAAGGTTTTAACGATTGTCAATCGTGAGGAAGCAATTCGTACGGCGTGTATGTTGGCATGTTCGGGCGACATTATTTTGGTTGCAGGAAAAGGTCACGAAAAATATCAGGAAATCAACGGTGTTCGCCACCATTTTGATGATAAAGAAAAATTAATGGAAACCCTAAATACATAAATCCATGTTATACTATCTATTCAACTACTTACACGAAACCTTCAGTCTGCCCGGTTCAGGCGTGTTTCAATATCTATCATTTCGTGCGACAATGGCAGCATTACTGTCGTTATGGATTACGATTGTTTACGGAAAAACGCTTATCGCATTTTTGCATAGAAAACAAGTCGGTGAAACCATTCGCGACCTTGGATTAGACGGACAAATGCAGAAAAAAGGAACGCCAACCATGGGTGGACTCATCATCATTACAGCGATCATCATTCCGACTTTGTTGTTCGCAGAACTGAACAACATCTATATTATTTTAATGCTGGTAACAACCGTTTGGTTAGGATTGATAGGCTTTTTAGACGATTATATCAAAGTGTTCAAAAAAAATAAACAAGGACTTCAAGGAAAATTCAAAATTATCGGACAAGTTGGATTAGGTTTGATTGTCGGATTGACTATGTATTTCAGTCCATCTATCGTGATTTCCGAACAAGTGGCTGTGCAAACTTATATTCAAGAACACAATATGCTTGACGAGGAAAGTTTCACAACCGCAAGACAAGTATTTCAGCAAAACGTTGAAAAATCTACTAAATCAACAATTCCGTTTGTCAAAGAAAATAGTTTTGATTACGCTTGGTTTGTGAATTGGATGGGCGATGGTGCATCGAAATACACGTGGATCGTGTTTGTACTTGCGGTAATTTTCATCATCACAGCAGTTTCAAATGCAGCAAATTTAACCGACGGAATAGATGGTTTAGCCACAGGAACATCAGCCATTATTGGCACAACATTGGCAGTATTGGCGTGGGTTTCGGGCAATATCATTTTTGCAAATTATCTCAACATTATGTACCTTCCGAATGTTGGCGAATTGGTAGTTTTCATCGCTGCATTTGTTGGTGCGACGATTGGTTTTTTGTGGTACAATGCTTATCCGGCACAAGTGTTTATGGGCGATACAGGAAGTTTGACCATCGGTGGAATTATCGCTGTTTTTGCAATTTTAATTCGTAAAGAGTTGTTATTACCTGTGCTTTGCGGCATTTTCTTTATGGAAAGTTTGTCCGTGATGTTGCAGGTTTCTTGGTTCAAATACACGAAAAAGAAATATGGCGAAGGTCGACGGATTTTCAAAATGTCGCCGATTCACCACCATTATCAAGTGAAAGGATATGCTGAACCAAAAATTGTGATGCGATTTTTTATCATCGGAATTCTATTGGCAATTCTTTCAGTTGTAACACTTAAATTACGATAAAACACTTGTAAGGACGGGATAAAAACTTACCCTTACCAAACCATAAAAACAAACAAATCTAAATATCATGAACTTTGAAACATTAGCCCAACAGAGCATTTCAACACAGCACGAAACCATGGCAGCCTCAGTAGCACAACGCATTTTCGAACTTCGCAAAAAAAGTCTTATGGACAGTTTTAGCGGATTTCGAAATGAAGATCACCGTTTAGAATACGTCGCAAGCGTGAAAAGTATTGAATTCATTAATGATTCGAAAGCTACCAACGTGAATGCAACTTGGTATGCTTTGGAAAAAATGACCAAACCTTTGGTGTGGATTGTCGGCGGACAAGATGCCAAAAACGATTACAAATCTTTGAAACCTTTGGTTCAAAAACACGTGAAAGCCATTGTTTGCTTGGGTGTCGATAACACAAAAATTTGCAAAGAATTTGGTAATATGGTATCCATCATCGTACAAACTACATCGGCAAAAGACGCTGTAAATACCGCTTATCGATTGGCTGAAAGTGGCGATGCTGTTCTGTTTTCGCCCGCTGCTCCGAGTTTCGATTTGTTCGAAAGTTATGAGGATAGAGGCAATCAATTCAAAAATGCAGTTAACGAATTATAATAAAAATTGCAGTCGTTGAGCTTGTCGAAACGCCTGCCCAATAAGCATGAAAAACCTTTGGACATATCTACGCGGCGATAAAGGCATTTGGGTTATCATACTCATCTTGTCTGTTTTTTCGTTGTTGGCGATTTACAGTTCAACAGGGACTTTGGCTTACAAAGCACAGCAAGGTAACACGGAATACTACGTAATCAAGCATTTTTTGCTGTTGTGTTTTGGATTGGCGATTATGTATTTTGCACATCTTGTTCCGTACAAATACTATTCACGAATCTCGCAATTGCTACTGATTATTGCGATTCCGGCGTTAATATATGCGTTGTTTTTCGCAGGACAAGTCAACGAAGCAGGACGTTGGATACAACTTCCTGTGATTAGTCTTTCGTTTCAGCCGTCGGATTTAGCAAAGTTGGCACTCGTCATGTACATCGCACGAATACTGGCAAGAGAGAGAGAACGAATCAAAGAACGAGGACCGTTTTTGCATATCATGATTGCAACATTAATAGTTTCCGGATTGATTTTTCCTGCGAATTTTTCTACATCAGCATTGGTTTTCTTGACGGCGATGGTTATGATGTTTATCGGACAAATCAACCTCAGATATATTTTTAGCACACTCGCCGTTTGCTTGACAGGCTTGATTATGATGTTTGTGTTGATGAAGTTGATGCCACAAGATCGTCTGAATGATATGGGTCGTATGGGCACGTGGGCAGCACGAATCGATCGATTTTCAAATCCGGGAGAAGGTAAAGTAGACTTTCAAGCCGAACAAGCCAAAATTGCAATTGCAAGCGGTGGATTATTAGGCAAAGCCCCCGGAAACAGTACACAACGTAACATTTTACCGCATCCGTATTCCGATTTTATTTATGCCATTATCATTGAAGAATACGGATTTATTGGCGGTACGGGAATTTTGATGCTATACTTGATGTTGCTGTTTCGAGCAATTTCCATATCACGAAAATGCGAAGGAACTTTTGGTAGTTATTTGGTATTAGGAATTGCGTTTCTCTTAGTAACACAAGCCCTTGTGAATATGGCAGTAGCGGTGGGATTGTTTCCCGTAACAGGACAAGTGTTGCCGTTTTTGAGTATGGGCGGAACGTCGCTGTGGCTAACGAGTTTGGGCGTTGGAATTATTTTAAGTGTGAGTGTAGATGTTCAACTTAAAGGCGAAAATATTGATGTTTTGCCACCGCAAACGGCAGAGGAAATTGCAAAGGAAATGGGGATAGAAAATTAAGAATTAAGAATGAAAAATGAGGACATAACAAATCAACAACTAAACAATTAAACAATCAATGAAAGCAATCATCAGCGGCGGTGGCACAGGCGGGCATATCTTTCCTGCCATTGCTATTGCAAATGCCATCAAAACCAAACATTCCGAAGCGGACATTCTTTTTGTCGGTGCAAACGGACGTATGGAAATGGACAAAGTTCCTGCTGCGGGTTATCGTATCGAAGGGCTGACTATTGCCGGCATTCAGAGAAAATTAACCCTCAAAAATTTGGTGCAAAATTTGATATTACCGTTCAAAATTTTGAAAAGTAATCAACGTGCAAAACAGATTATTCGAGAATTTAAGCCCGATGTTGCCATCGGTGTTGGCGGATATGCGAGTTATCCAACGTTAAGTATGGCAGCGAGTTTGGGCGTTCCGTGTTTGATTCAAGAACAAAATTCTTATCCCGGAATTGTGAACAAACAATTGAAAAATAAAGTGCAAAAAATTTGTGTGGCTTATGAGGGCATGGAAAAGTTTTTTCCTAAGGAAAAGATTGTATTTACAGGCAATCCCATTCGTCAAGATATTTCGGATTTGAATAGCAAACGCGATGAAGCAATCAGATATTTTAATGTTGATTCAACGAAAAAAACATTACTCGTTATTGGTGGAAGTTTGGGTGCGAGAACGATTAATGAAAGTCTGTTTGCAATGTTGGACGACCTTGCTAAAACGGACTTACAAGTGATTTGGCAAACCGGAAAAAGTTTTGATATAACTTCTGTTGACACAAAAAAATATCCCAACATTCACATCACGCAATTCATCACTCGCATGGATTTGGCCTACAGTCTTGCGGATTTCATCGTGTCACGTGCCGGTGCATTGTCGATTTCGGAGTTGTGCGTGGTTGGAAAACCTGCGATTTTAATCCCATCACCCAATGTTTCGGAAGACCATCAAACCAAAAACGCCATGGCTTTAGTGAATCAAAATGCTGCGTTATTTGTTGCCGACAAAGACGCCAAAGCATCTCTGTTTTCAACTATTTCAGACTTGGTAAACAATAGGGAAGTACAACAAAATTTATCTCAAAATATTTTTAAGTTAGCCAAAACGGATTCGGCAGAACAAATTGCCGACATTATCGACATAATCAAAAAACAATGAACTTTGAAACGCTGAAACATATCTATTTTCTTGGCATTGGTGGCATCGGCATGAGTGCTTTGGCACGGTTTTTTGCATCGAAAGGTATTGCTATTTCGGGCTACGACCGAACACGCACACCGCTTTGCGAGGAGTTGGAAAACGAAGGCATGACTGTTCATTACACTGAAAATATAGATTTTATTCCGAAAGATATTGACTTGATTGTGTACACTCCGGCAATTCCAAAAAATCATACGGAGTTTGTGTATTTACAAAAAACCAATATCCCGATTCTAAAACGTTCGGAAGTGTTAGGCGTAATCACACAAAATATGTTCGGTGTTTGTGTAGCCGGAACTCACGGAAAGACCACTATTTCCACGATGATTGCACATTTGTTGACTCAATCAAAAGTCAAGTGCAATGCATTTTTGGGAGGTATTTCCAAAAACTACAATTCAAATTTAGTGTTGTGCGAAACTTCAAAAACTGCCGTAATTGAAGCCGACGAATTTGATCGATCGTTCTTAAAGTTATATCCGAAAATCGCCGTGATTTCATCGATTGATGCTGATCATTTGGATATCTACGGAACAAAAGAAATCATGGAAAAAAGTTTTTCCGAATTTGCAAATCTCATTCCCAAAGACGGATTTTTATTTCAGAAATATGGTACACCGAATTTCGGAATAGCATATAAAACCTACCATTTGAACGATACAAACGCTGATTATTACACCACAAATTTACGTGTTGAAAACGGAAATTATCTTTTTGATTTTATTTCGCCAAACGGAACATGGAAAGATTTAGTGATGACTTATCCCGGATTGCACAACGTTGAAAACGCAGTTGTAGCAGTTGCTGTAGCACATTTATGTGGTGTTACGGAAAGCGAAATTCGTGAAGGATTGAAAACTTTTTCAGGCATAAAAAGACGTTTTGATGTTCATATTAAAACAGACCAATTAGTTTACATTGACGACTACGCACATCATCCGAGAGAAATTACTGCCTGTGTTAAATCGGTAAAAAATTTATTTCCAAGTCGAAAAATTACCGGCATTTTTCAACCGCACCTCTACTCGCGAACACGCGATTTTGCAGATGATTTTGCAAAAAGTTTATCGCTTTTAGATACCTTAATTTTGCTTGACATTTATGCTGCGAGAGAACTCCCAATTGCAGGCGTTACGTCCGAAATATTACTTGAAAAATGTACATGTCCGACTAAAATTTTAGCAACCAAACATAATTTACTCGACATCTTGAAAACACAACCACTTGACGTACTTCTTACGATGGGTGCAGGCGACATCGACCAAGTTGTAAAACCGATAACCGAATATCTGCAATGAAAAAACTGATTAAGCCCATATTGTACCTATTGTCAATTCTACTTTTTCTGAGTGGAGTGATTTGGACATTAAATTTTGCTCATCGTCGGCACAACGAACGGATTTGCAATCAGGTGAGAATTATCATCAATTCCGACAACGGCGAAATTTTTATTACAGAAGACGAAATTATCGAAAAACTTTTAGTCTCAAAACTGCACCCACAAGGGCAAACAGCGGATTTGAATTCGTATGCTATTGAGAAATTTTTACTTCAAAACAGTGCGATTCAAGCAGTGAATGTGTTTACGCAAATTTCCGGAGAAGTAGATATTCTGATATTGCAACGCCAACCGATTGTTCGCATTGAAAACGCCCAACAACAACAGTTTTACATCGGTTCTGACGGACATTTAATGGCAACGAATCCTAACCATTCCGCACGATTGATCATCGCAAACGGAAATATATCGGAATTATTTTCTCCAAATAAAGATATTCGAAAACCCGCAACAGATAAGGATTTTTCGGCACCGATTTTAAATAAAATTTATCAACTTGCAACTTATATTCGCAACGATAATTTTTTGAATAATTTGATTGAACAAATTTATGTCAATTCCAAAAACGAATTCGAACTTGTTCCGAAAAACGGCAATCACTTGATTTTACTAGGAAATGCAGAAAATTTCGAAGATCAATTCAAACGCTTACATCAATTTTATCATCACGGCATACAAAAAGTCGGTTGGGACGCCTACAAAATTATCAATCTTAAATATAACAATCAAGTCGTTTGCACGAAAGTATAACAAAAAAAACAACATACCATGAAAAACATCGTAGTAGGATTAGACATTGGAACCACAAAAATTGCGGTCATTGTCGCACAAAAAAATGAATACGGGAAACTCGAAATTTTGGGATATGGAAATGCTCCATCCGCAGGAATCATGCGTGGTTCGGTAATGAACATTGATAAAACCGTAGAGTCGATTAAGGCTGCCATCGAAGAGGCCGAAATGCGTTCGCACCAAAAAATTAAAAATGTTTATGTAGGAATTGCCGGACAACACATCAAAAGTTTTCAACGTCGAAGTGAAGTCATTCGCACCAGCGATGAGGAAATTACCCATATCGAGGTCGAGGATTTTATCGCTTTAATGGAAAAAATTCAAGTAGAACCGGGTGAAGAAATTTTGCACGTAATTCCGCAAGAATTTATTGTAGACGGAATCTCCGGAATCAAAGACCCGGTAGGGATGTCCGGGCGTTTGCTGGCGGCGAATTTTCATATCATCACCGGACAAACTTCCGCTATCAAAAACATTATGCGAAGTGTACAAAAAGCAGGTTTGACTGTGAAAGATTTGATTTTAGAACCCTTGGCATCAGCATCATCGGTACTCGATGACAAAGATTATTTAGCGGGTGTTGCACTCGTGGATATCGGCGGTGGGACAACGGATATAGCAATTTATCACGACGATGTACTTCGACATACGGCAGTAATTGCACTCGGCGGAAACATCATCACAGAAGACATTCAAGGTGGTTGTGTGATTATCGAACCGCAAGCAAAAAAACTTAAAGAAAAATTCGGATCTGCGTTAGCCTCCGAAAATAAAGAAGATGCGATAATTTCGATTCCGGGACTTCGCGGTCGTCCACCCAAAGAAATTTCTCTGAAAAATCTTTCAGGCATCATTCAAGCTCGAATGGAGGACATTTTGGAGAATGTACTTTACGAAATTAAAGCATCAGGTTTCGAAAAAAAACTTATTGCAGGAATCGTTCTAACGGGCGGTGGTGCAATGCTCAGACACGTTGCACAACTCACGGAATTCGTTACACACATGGACACACGAATCGGTTATCCTAACGAACATTTGTCAGCATCAGAAAAAAATGAACCGATTGCAAATCCGATTTTTGCAACAGGCGTGGGCTTAGTCATGTGGGGATTGGAAAAAGAAACTCCAATGGAAATTGTTGAAGAGACAGATGAAATTTCTGTTGAAACAACCGATGCACAATCTCCGAAAACCGCTACCACACCTAAAAAACAGAAATCATCATTATTTTCAAAAGTTTCATTTGGCTTAGGAAATGTCAAAGGAATTTTGGAAAAATTTATGAACGAAATTGAGGACGAGGAATAAAGTATTTTGTTGTTTGTAAAATTTTTCGTATCTTTGCGGATTGGATATGGAACCAATTATAGACCCGATAGAACGATCACTTTTGAAAGCCGAATTGACCCCGGATAAATTTTTACGAAAAACCAACTATGGCAATCGTGAAATTTACTCGGTAACGCATTTTAATGCTCCTAATGTTTTGCAGGAAATCGGACGTTTACGCGAAATCAGTTTTCGTGAAGCAGGCGGTGGAACGGGAAAATCCGTTGATTTAGATACTTACGATTTGTGCGAAGTGCCGTATCGTCAGTTGATTGTTTGGGACAACGATGAAGAAGAAATTTTAGGGGGCTATCGTTATCTGGAAGGCTCTGTGATTCCTGTTGTTGAAGGAATTCCGCAGATTGCAACGGCGAAAATGTTTCATTTTTCAACAAAATTTATTCGAGATTATTTGCCGAAAACGATCGAACTCGGACGTTCGTTTATTCAACCGAAATATCAATCGTCGAGAAACGGATTGTTTTCGTTGGACAATCTTTGGGATGGCTTGGGAGCACTGGTAGTTCACAATCCTGAAGTGGATTATTTTTTCGGAAAAGTAACCATGTACACAACTTACAATGTTACAGCTCGTGACTATTTGCTACGATTTATGAACCTGTATTTTTGTGATGTGGAAAAATTGGTAACACCAATCGAACCGGTGCAATTCGTAACGGATTTGAATGAGATAGACGCATATTTCAAAGGACTTCCGTTAGAAGATGCATTCAAAGCCACGAATAAAAAAGTTCGCGAATTGAACGAAAATATACCTCCGTTAATTAGTGCTTATATCAAATTATCGTCTACGATGAAAACATTTGGAACCGCGATTAATGACGGATTTGGTGATGTTGAAGAAACCGGAATTTTAGTTAAAATTTCCGATATTTACGACGATAAAAAGTTGCGACATATAACCTTATAGTTGTTATGTCGAGCGAAGTTAGGAAGTTTTTTGTTATTCGCTCAATGCTTGAATCACTTTGCTAACATCTTTTTCTGCCGAGGTTAATTTTTCTTCGCAAATTTTAATTAGTTCGGTGGCTGATTTGATTTTTTCCGAAAGTTCGTCTACGCTGATTTCAGCGTTTTCGAGCAATCTCACTAAGGTTTGAAGTTCTGTGTAGGCTTCGGTGTAACTTTTTTTCATGGTATTTTGTTTTTAATCTACAATTGATGTGGTTTCGCCGTCAACAAAACGAGTTGTCAACACATCGCCTTTTTTGAGTTTTTTCGCTGATTTCACAAGTTTGCCGTTTTTTGTGGTGAGCGAAAACCCTCGTTTTAAGATGTTTTTTGGATCAAGTAAACGAATTTTTTCTTTGGTTAATTGAATGTTTTGACGTGCCAAAGTCAGCGTTTGTCCGGCGAATCCGGCGATATTATTTTGACAGTATTTTAATTTTTCAGCAAAAAATAATTGTTTATCCAATAAAAAATTTGCAGTATCGGTTGGCGTAATTGCAGCATAATATGCTACCATTTCAGAAACCGTAAGATTTGTCGAATGTCCGATTCCGGTGATAATCGGCAATGGAAAATTCGCTATCAGCGATGCCAACCCATAGTTGTCGTAGCAGCTCAACCCAACATCGCCTCCGCCACCTCGAACAATCACAACAGCGTCGAAATGTTCGTGCATATTTGCAATTTTTTTCAGTTGATCGGAAATCGACAAAATCGCTCCATCGCCCTGCAACAGGGCAGGAAAGAGATACGTGTTAATCGGATACGATGCTTGTTTCATAATACTCATGAAATCTTCGTAACCCTTGCTCGTACTCACGGAAACAACTGCAATGTGTTTTGGAAGCAGTGGAAAAGCGAGTGTTTTGTTGAGATCAAAAACGCCGTCTTTTTGAAGTTGTTGAATGGTTTCTTGTTTGGCTTTTGCAAGTTCGCCCAACGAATATTCCGGCACTACATCTTTAATGTGCAACGAGAGACCGTAACTCGGATGGAACGTTATACGTGCTAAACAAAGCACCTGCAACCCGTCCGAAAGCGAATTTCCGGTAACATCTTCGAATTTTTTTTGAATACGAAAATAATCGCTCGACCAAATCGTAGCTCGTAACTGTGCAGTAATTCGTGCACCTGATTTTTCAACTAAATCGGGATAACAATGTCCGCTGTGAGGATAATAGTTAAGTTTTGAAATCTCTGCCTTAACATAGAAATCTCGAACATAGTTTTGTTCAATCACATGTTTCAAACTTTGTGCAACATTGCTCAAACTGTAGATTTTTCGGTCGTTGTAAGTAGTTTCTTCCATAATAAAAATAATTTTCTGACGTTATGTAGTTTTTGACACTGCAAAATTACAACAAATTTTTGGAATAAAAAAGTTAAAAAGTGTTAAAAATTCGCATATAATGTTTGCGACTTTTTCGCATTGATTTTGAAGACTTAACAGAGGTTTTCTTAAAATTTTTTAAGAAAAAAAACCTTTCTTTCTAATACTTTTTTTGAGAGCAAATTTTTTTTTCTTTCTTAATACTTTTTTTGGGAGCAAAAAAAGTATTCAAAAAAACTCTTTGCAGGAAATACGTCTCCGCTATTTTTATGATTTATGCAAGCACAAAGGCGTAATTTTTTTCATATGGTCTGTTATTTTTAATTACAGCGAACATTCTCGCGATGAGTTTTGCTCTTACAGCATTT
>WRKV01000019.1 GCA_009777915.1 Bacteroidales bacterium
TTACCGGATCAATTCACCCCTTTTGCCCAGAAATATGTGCAAAATTACATCAACCAATGGCAGCAAAAAGGGGAGTTCGAACCCACCGCCGATTGGCAACAACGTGTGAACGAAACCACCCGCCAGAAACAAATCAGCCTACTCACCAAAGAAGCCGAGGAAATCTACTGCGATCTGAAATGTGTGCTTGGCCAATTAACGCTGGATAAATACGATGCCGACAATGAAGTGTATTTAGTTAAAAGCCATTTGCATGGCGATTTGCTGGTGTCTGTTCCACGTAGCGAAGCCCCTAGTTTCAGTACAGGTTGGGCGAATTTTGTTCAAACACCCAAATGCTTTGTTGAAAAAGACAAAATAGCCCTTGCCGAAATCACATTTACCGCACCCAACGAGAAGACCTACAAGTACAGCAATCAAGCCTCCTTAAATTACACTATTGCAAAAATTGATTATAATTTTGCAGCGATTGATATTGTAGCCAACAATGCGTCTCAACGCGGACAACAAAGCATTTCCTCTGTCAACCTCAGCATTGGCCTATCCGATGTTGCCGTCAATATTCCCGCAACATCTATCAAAAACGACCAAACGTTTGCACTGATTATCGCCAACGAAAACTATCGTCGCGAATCACGTGTAGAATTTGCCAAAAACGATGGCGAAACCTTTAAAAGGTACTGCGTTCAAACGTTGGGATTACCTGAGCAAAATGTGCATTTTATTACGGATGCAACGCTCAATGACATTAAAATCGAACTGGATTGGATAAGCGGTGTTGCCAATGCCTTCAGCGGTGAAGCAAACATCATTTTTTACTATGCCGGACACGGTATTCCGGATGAGCGGACCAGCGCCTCTTACTTATTGCCGATTGACGGCGCAGGCTCAAATGTAAACTCTGCCTACAAGCTCGACGACTTGTATCAGACCCTTGGGGAACTGCCTGTAAAATCCGTTATCGTGTTTATGGATGCCTGTTTTAGCGGAGCCCAGCGTAGCGGTGAGATGTTGGCTTCGGCACGTGGCGTAGCCATTCGATCCAGACAGGGCATGCCTTCGGGCAATATGGTTGTGTTTTCCGCTGCACAGGGCGACGAAACCGCCTATCCTTATCATGAAAAAGGGCATGGCCTGTTCACCTATTTTCTGCTCAAAAAATTGCAGGAAACTAAAGGCGATGTCACGCTTGGCGAATTGGACGATTATATATCGACCAATGTAAGGCGGCAATCTATCCTTGTTAATCGCAAAAGTCAAACACCAACAGTAACCTCGGCTACAGCGTTAGAGCAGACGTGGAAGGAGACAAAAATCCGATAATCTCGGCACCCCGCTGGCACCGATTGCAATCGGTGCCGACACAATCTTTTTTTCAAAAAAAACGACTTTGGCACGATTTTTGTATGAATAAAATTATAGAACAACAAAAATCTCTCGCTGGCGCGGGCTTGTAGCCCGTGCCAAATCATAAACCATAAACCATAAATCATAAATCATAAATCATGCTACGCCAAAATAACATATCACCCCGAGCTCTTTCAGTCGCCTTAGCCTGCCTGCTTTGGTCGTTCGCATCCTACGGGCAAATCAACGTCAGAGACAGTCTGCAAGCCATTCTACACAACGAAAGCGTTGACGAACGTGAGCGTTTTTCCAACGCTGCAATGCTGATTACACGCCATGCCACGCCGGAAGAGGCAGAGGATTTGTGCATCAATATCCTGTACCCTTTTGGAGAGAAAATAGGGTACGACGAGTCGAAGTATGCGACATTGGCACGGATTTATACCTTTGTTTACCAATGTTATCGCGAGCGTGGTGGCGACGATCGGCACGAACAACAAATCCGATATCTGAAAAAGGCGGTAGAGGCTGCCAAAAAATCGGAAAGCGATGTGCTTATTGGGTTTATGCTGTATTTTCTCGGTGCTACGGAAATCCCGCAAGGCAATTGGGTTCAGGCATGCGAGTATCTCTACGAAGCCATCATTTATTTTGACAAGGTGCAGATGTACACCCAATCCACAGAACTCCTTCACATCATCGCCACCGGATTTTTCGACCTCAACGACATCGCCGGAATGGAACGAACTTTGCGACAAATGGAGGGTTATTTCGACAAGGACACAACCAAGCAATCCCTGTATCAATACTACTATATCAAGCATCGCTACTACGAGGCATGGCTCACGAGAGACTTGCGAAATCACCAAATAATTGATCTGCATTTGATTGATACCGCTTTGCTTTATGCACAAAAAAATATCGATTTGGTCGAAAATTACCTTGATGAATTGGACGAACGCTGGATGCATGCCTACGTCTATTACAACATGGCGGGCATTTTGGATAAGTTTCGTCCCGAGCAAACGGATGCCATCCTTGCCTACTTGGACAAGGCGGATGCGATGTTTGAATTTGAGGAGTATCCGCGAACGGTTCAGGTCAGTGCTGCGAAGGAATTTTTGTCGTCTGTCGGTGTTGTTCGTGCACGAACGCTTTCGCGGAAAGGGCGATGGACAGAGGCATACCGGGTGATGACTGAGGCATTGACGATGATGGACGACATTCGTTTGGAACGTGAAAAAATCAACAGACAGATCGACGCCTATCAGTTTATGGCGGATTATTACGAGAGGTTTAATCAGCCGGCACAGTTGGCAAAATACCTGAAACTTCTTCGCGAAAGCGAGGCAGAACTCTATGAACGAAACAAGGTGGAAGCCCTCAACGAGATGTCGATTAGGTACGAAACCGAAAAGAAAGAACTTCGCATTCTCGCTTTAGCAAAGGAAAACAGCGCTGCTCGACGTAATTTTTGGCTCCTTGCCGGATTGGCGATAACGCTGCTCTCTGCCTCTCTTTTGACGGGTTATCAGAGACGCAAAAACATTCAGCAGAAACTCTACGAAATGGCTCTGCACGCCGAATTGCACCAAAATGAACTCGAAAAAATCAAGACCTCGCAGCAGCAATCCAGCAAGCAACAATTAGGCTGTTATCACGCCCAAAACACCATCGAGAGCATCACGCAGATGCTGCCCAACGCCATCATCGACAGCAAGGACAAGCAAGCCTATCTTGATCGGCTGTCGAAGTTAGACCCCACGCTGATTGAGAGCGTTTGTGAGAACGCCAACGTGAAAGTTACCGGCATGGATATGAAGTATATCATTTGTTTTATGGCGAATATCGAGGTGGACGACATCAGTTTGCTTTTCAACATTGAGCCGGCGAGCGTTCGCACCGTTCGCTATCGCATCAAGAAAAAATTAGCGAAAGAAAGTTTTTTTCGGTCGGTTTTGTGAAAAACTTTGATGTTTTGACAAAAAATCTATGTTTTGTCTATCAATGTTTCTGTTCTATTATACGAATTTCACGATGGCTACCTCCCGCAGTGTAGGTGTTTTTCTGCCTTCACCACTGCTCTGATATAGGTTCTTTCGAGGGATTGGCACAGTTCGGTGTATGCTGCCAGCCAAAATTCGGTGATAGATGGGACAGTCAAGCCGACAATGGGTAGAATTTCTCCGGAATTGGTCGAATCTAATGGAATTTCTGATGTTTTGGTGGCAAACCAATAGATTTTTGCACCATTGGTTGTGAATGCAACTAAATTTACGACCGTATCTCCGTAACGGATATTGTCTACACCTATGGGTGCTGCCGGCGGAAAAGAATCTATATGCACGGTAAAGCTAAGTAAAATCGCTGTTTTTTGGTCTGCCGAAACAACCATTGCATTGTAATTGGTTGGTTCCGAAAGTGCCGGTGTTTGGATACTTGGCGAGGTTTCGCCCGTACACCAAAGATAGGAATTTTTGGTAAAATTATCCCAACCCAAACGTATGGAATCGCCCAGACAAATCGTAGGATTCAAAAAACCCGAATCAGGAAACGGAACATCTATACCCGACACCATCAGCGTGTCGTTTATTACAACAAGACCACCCACCGGATTCCGGTCAACCGTAACACCAAAGATCACAGAAGTGTCGCTGCAACAAGCACCCAAAACAATCACCCTAAAGATGCCTGTAGCAGACGGATTACTCTGAAATGTTAAAAAAGTGTGTTTAGGGTTGCCGGAAATATTTTGCCACTGCGTTGCTATCAAGCGTTGCCACTGATACGTCAACGAAGACCCTTCGGCAAATACGGTGAGTTGTCTTTTTTCGCCTTCACAAAAGCAGAAATTTTGTTGAGGCTGTGTTGTAATTCGGGGAGCCATCATCGCTTTCGATTTTTTTCCAAACATAGGATTTTCCATTTTAGAGCCAGAATTTAAACGAACGACGCTGCCGACATCTTGTCCCATACCGGTACACGTACCGGTAGCAAAAAAAAAAAACAATATCGCAAAAGCTTTTTCATTCAGGTAAAAATTTACACCACAAAATTACAATAAAAATATGTCTTTTTGCGATTTTGACACTAAAATGTCTAATTGCCTTTTTTGCAATATAACTTGCTGATTTTATGCAGAATAAAATGATATTTTTGGCTCAAACAACCCCGTTTTTTGCTTTGTTTATAATATTTTCTTTTTTATTTCAAAAAGATGTATTATCTTTGCAAAAAATATGAAGCAAAATAATTCAAAAAAAAATCTAAAATATGAACAGAACAAAACAACTATTCAAAGCGAAACCTTGGAAATTTACGCCGGAAATTAAAGAAATTTTTAGCACGGAACACATTCAAAATCTTTTAACATCATTCAATCGGCTCAACGATGGCAGTGGTGTGTTTTTTATGTTGGACAATACCGACGACAGGCTTATCGTAGACGAATTCATCATCAACGCAAACGGTCTTTCTAAAACGTATATGGAAAACGCAAAAACAGAAAACAATTTGCTGTCGAAAATTATGAAACCTAAGGAATATGAATCGTATTATCGCATACGAAACCAAGCCAGTGATATTTTCTTAAATACGCCGATAGAACATCGTGAAGGTATGGTCGTAACTTGTTTTTCGGTTTCAAGAAATTCGCCTGTTGCGGATACTGTTTTTGAAGTGAAAAAGAAACCGTTTCTATTGGATTTGAATGGAAATATGTGGTTGGAATTGATTTATATTTCGGCTTATCCCACTTACAAACCCATCGCTTACAAAGCCCATATCAACAATTCTGCAACGGGTGAGCAATATAATTTTGTCGACAATACATTTGTTTTAACCAACAAGAATGACATTCATTTGTCTCGCGAAGAAGTTCAGATTTTGAAATGGTTGTCGCAAGGCATGACGATTGAGCGGATGTGTGATTTCTTGCTGATTTCCGTAAGCAGTTTCAAGCGAAAAAAGAAGAAAATCTACGACAAGTTCAACGTTCAAACCTCCACCGAAGCCATTTACAAAGCCGGCTCGATGGGAATAATTTAAAAAAAATAAAGGGTCGAAAATTTTCGACCCTTTACTTTTCATTATCCACTCATCACGGACGAAATGGATAAGGTGTATATTCTTTGTATAGACGATACGAGTTGGCTGCATAACCGTCTTCCGTAATTCTGAGCCATGTCGGATCTTTTGGATTATCCGTTGTGATCGTGAAGGTGGCTTCATGAAAAGTGGCAATAACTGGTATGAACCACGCTCCGTTTGGCTGTTCCCAAAGATCTATACACTCCTGCCCGCGTATCCAACCTGCAAACTCTAAATAAACTCTATCATCAGCCTCCACCGTATAATCAAATTCAACACTACCGGTTCCGAGGTTCGTTGCAAAAGAGAATCCCCATGCGTCAGAACTATATTGAGAAAGACAGGCAAATATTAATTCTCGACCTGTAGAGGCAAGACCATTGCGGAAAGCAGTCCAGCGAGAAAAACCATAGGTTCCGATATCGTCACTGTTGTACTTGAAATACCAATCTTCATATAAAAAGAATGTAGTCAAAGGCGTCACAGTAGGAACCAATTTACCACCGGATGAAGCATTAAACCAACCATCTTCGCCGTCATCAACAAAATCCATGCGTGCGATGGTTTTGTCAAACAATTCGAATGGTTCGTAAAACACAATTCCGTTCAAATCCGACACAAACGCCACATCAAAAGTTTGGTTTTCTCCTGCTTTATCTGTATACTTGAATGTCTGCTTGCGGTATCTCGGTCTGGCTGTAACCCACGCCGTATCCGTACCGTCGACATACATATAAGTGTACTTAAACATTTTGGTTTCCAAATCCTTGATCTGAGTAAGATAATCTCCCCACGATGCTGCTCCGGTAAACGGCGTCATGATAATGGTATGACCGCGTTTTTTGCTTTTCAAAACCACCTTATCGGTTGCAGCACTGATGACAATAAATTCATAATCGCCTCCCATACCCACATTACCGGCACCATCATTGATACCATCAGGATTTCGAGGATCCGAAAAATAGTGCATCAACGGATTGAGCGTATTGAAACTCAAAAGAGGACCGGTTTCAGCGAGAAGTTCATACATACTAACTTCTGTAGAGTCTGTTTTTCCGATACCGTAAAGAGAGCTTATGGTAACCTTATTCTCTGCCTCAAATTTCATAAGCAGGGTATAGCCACCCCATTCTTCCGGAGCAATTCCCGGATAGTAACTCATAATCCAACCGTTGGTTGCTCCTCTAAGCACCTGGTCGGCTTGTGCGAGTGCCTCCATAATTCGCTCTGTAGCATTCTTGTCGAAAAGATCTTCTTCATATTTCAAACACGACTGCAAAAACAGAGGAAAGACTAATACTATTAAACATATTTTTTTCATGATTTTTATTCTTTTTATGGTTAATCTAAATTATTTAAGTCCATCGTTTCAAGTTGCTTTTGACTAACATCAATCACTCGGCGTAATTCATTTAAGTCAATATCCCATTCGTTGAGCATGTAGTCGTACATGATAGAGAATTTGGATTGGATTTTATTGCCACCTTCCTCGCCGGCTTGTGCCAATGCCTCATTCCAAAAGGCTTGGGTAGAGGTAATGTAGATGGAAAACAATTCCACAAAATCTTCGTTATCGTTTTTCGACGAATATTGCGTGATGAATCCTGCTTGGCGAGCTGATCTTAAGCCATCCGGATTGTTTGCATATACCGTACTCCAGTCGTCTTGCACATAATCCGTAGCCGAAATTGCTCTGAAGGTTTGGGAATAGGGTTTTAGTTGATGCAGAATGTGACCTAATTCGTGGTGCAAGGTATGGAAATAACGAACCGAATTCCATGCATTCGACATTGGATAGAAGTTTGCAGGATTAGGTGGAACGTCTGTATTCCAAGAATTTACCTGGTACATCACCACTCGGATACCGTCTTCGGCAGTACCTAAGATTACGGTTCCATTGTTGTTGTGTGCACCCGATCCAACGAAAACGAGAAATTTCGGAAAAGCCAAACGAGCAAAGTCCCGACTTCCGGTTACGGAATCGTAAGGTGCCAAACACAAGAAGTGAATAACCTTGGCTAATTGCACCGACTTTTGATAGTCTGCCGGTATCAAATTGTAGTTCATTTGCGATTGAATATCTGCAAAACGATACTGAACATCGATATTGTATGCCCCCACGTAGTTGGTATTAAGCCATTGATCCAAAGGTGTTTCGACACGGATTGGCTCTCTGATAACCGAGTTCGGATCTAATTTCTCTTCAGAACAATTGACCATGAGCACCGATAGTGCCAACATGGCTAAATATAAACATATTTTTTTCATAGTATTTAATTTTTAATGGTTTAAAATGGGCACTGCTATTTGACCGGTGTACGGACTTGTCGGTAGTAACTCAGTCGGATTTTTTGGCATACCTGCTGAAATAACATCCGGTGGAATTTGGATCACCAATTTCGGACTGCGTTTTTCGGCAATCAACTTTGGTTCATAGAGTGAAATCACAATAGGATCCGGATTTCCTTCATTCGGAACGTTGCCCGTACCGGCAATCATACGACGTTCAACTTCTATACCGTAGCGTTTGAGATCAAACAGACGCATTCCTCCATGCATAAATTCATGTCGACGCATGTGTAAGATGAGATACATATAGTTTCTTTGTGTTGTCAATAATGGAAAATCCGGATTCAATTCTTTCTTGGGTGTAGGCACTGTCGGTTTGTAAAACTCAAAGCTATTAGCCCAATCTATGATATCTTGCTGAGTCAAAACAGTCTTGATGATTGCGGTTTCCGGGCGACCATCCGGTGGTCGGATTGTATTACCCACCCAATGATTGATATCTGCCAAGGCATTACCATAACGCCCCCGCATCACATTGGCTTCGGCACGGTTCAAAAGAGCTTCTTCGGCAGAGAGGAGAACATGTACTGAACGCCAATAGCCGGTTCTTGCCACAGGATCTACAACTTCAAACAGGTAAGGAAAAAAGCCGGTCATCACTCTATTCATAGCACCTTGAAATCCAAGGCTGTTAACAATGAATGTGTTGTGTCGTGGAAGATTGCCCGATGGGGGGATATCTTGCCACGGTCCCCAAGGACCTCTTGCACGAATGGTTTCCCAATATGCAATCATTGTCGTATGGCTAAATCTTTCTATATAACCATAGCCGGCACCTGCCCAAACTCCCATAGCTGAGGCAACTGTTGCCAACAAAAAGTTGCATTTATGACCTGATCTTGAATACTCCATACCTGTAGTGGGTGAATTATTCGGAAAAGAGGCTTGCAGATAGTTGTCTCTCAAAAATTCTCTTGGATTTGAGCCGAGAGCCAGAGTGGAATGCTCGATTGTTTCTTCCCATTTTTGATAAAACAGGAAAAAACGCGACGCAAAGGTATGAGCCGCTTGTCGATTAAAACGCCATTTGGGTTGATTGTAGATAGCATCATCAATCAAGGGCAGACCTTCCAAGAGATCGGCTTCGATTTTTCGGTAGACTTCTGCCACCGTACCGCGATCGTACATTGGATTCAACGTAGTTTCAGGCTCTGTGATATACGGGATTCCCATATCTGTTTCGGCATGATCCGGACTGTAATGTTGACAGAAGATATTTACTAAAATAAAGTGCCCATAAGCACGAACTACTAAGGCTTCGCCTTGTATGGCTTTTAGTTTTGGCGTTGTGGGACCACCCATTAAGTCAATGGCTTGCAAAACGTTGTTGGCGGTTGCAATCATTCCATAATGGTGCTCCCAAATAGCTCCCGGCGATTCATTGTCAGGGGTTTGGGATTCTTTCCAAAAGAAGAGTTCTTCGTAAAAAGGATCGGTCTCGCGAAACCAATGAGGACACTCATCTATATTGTCTGAGGTAAATTCTGCTACGGCAAACCAATTAGATCCGGGATATGCACTTCGCATTAATTGTTCTAATTTCACTTCTGAATCCAATTCGGCACGATTATCCGGCATTTCGTCCAAAAACTTGTTGCAGGACATCGCACAAACGGCTATCAGTAAGATTATGATCTTGTTTTTCATGATTCTAAATGTTTTAATGATTTATAAACCTATTCTTAGAGTAGTTGTAAATTGTTTGGGCACCGGAGCAGCCACACCTCCTGTGTTAAAGAACTCAGGATCTTGACCGTTCAGTTTTTTATCCGCATAGATCAAAAACGGGTTGGTGGCTTGAATTTTCAACGATAGCGAATTGAGTTTCATGCGTTGAAGCATTTTCGATGGAAAATCATACGATAAGGAGATTTCTTTCATACGAACGAAATCGCCCTTAGCAATACGTGCATCGGAATAATTGTAGGCATTGTAAGCACGCCCCAAATTCGCAACATTGTAGGTCTGACGTCTACTTGCGATGGTCGGAATCGTTGTAATATGTTCATCACCCGGAACCACCCAACGATTTTTGAATTCTTTAGGCATCGACGTAAGGTCGGTGTATGAACTGCGGAACACCGGATCCAAACGCACCACATTACCCATAGAGTAGGTAATAAAGACATTCAATCTAAAGTTCTTATAGGAAAAGGTATTACCCAAACTTCCCAAATCAGTCGGATCTACCGAGCCGGAAAATATCAAGAAATCGATATTTTCTCTTTCTTGGAAATAGATGCCTGCTATCGAAATGTCTCCGTTTTGATCAAGGAATGTTGGAAGTCCTTCGTCAATTAATCCCATAAAAGGAATCGAGAAAATCGAACGCACCGGTTTGCCTTCTACTGCAAATCCATTACCGGCAATCAGGTCAATAATACGTTGGCGGTTATCTAATTTGGTTACCTTGTTTTTACTGTGTGAATAGATAAAATCTGTAGTCCAAGTAAAATCTTTGTTTCTATAGTTTCGAGTAGAAATCGACAATTCAAAACCCTTAGACTCCATATTGGCAACGTTACCGTATTTAATAATATGTCCACTCGTTCCCAGAGTGCTTACCGGTCCAATCAAGTCGAAGTTGCTACGTTTGTAAATATCGAATTCGACATTGATTCGGTTTTCTAAAAATCCGAGGTTCATACCAAAATTCATCTCGTGTTTCTTTTCGTAAGTCAGCTCACTGTTTTCGGGATTTCTAATAAACAATACAGATTCCTGGTCCTGTGAAAACGGACGCCAAGGCGTTCTAGATCCAATCTCCACACGCGAGTTGGATACCGAAGCCGGTCCGCGGTCTGCTGTCAACGAGTAAGAAACCCTCGCCGACAAATGCGACAACGCTATGGGTTTGGCAAATGCATCAAAGAATTTTTCTTCGTGAGCATTCCACGCTCCGGAAAGGTTCCAAGTAGGCAACCAGCGTGAAGAACGGGTTTTACCTAATCGGTTCGAACCTTCGTAACGCAAAGTTCCGTTAAAGGTATAACGTCCTTCGTAAGAATAAGTCGCATTGGAGATAAACGCAGCATGGCGAGTCAGTGTGTTTCCCATAGCGTAATATACGTTACCTTCCTCTTGGGATTTTTTGAAAAGTCCCCAATAAACAAAAGGTATCTCGCCCATATCGTATTGCATACCCCAACCGGTGAACTGCGTTTGATTACGCGTAATCGAACTTATCTCGGTTGCACCGAACAAATTCAAAATATGCTTATTGTCAATCAAAGTATTATAGGTTAATCCCGCACGGAAGTCGTACGCCATCATGCTGTATCGGTATTGTCTGTAAATACCACCTTCCGGAAGTACGGAAATCGGTTCTGCATAAGGATTATCCGGGTCTGTGTACAAAAACGGATTATTGCTACGAATGGTTGCGTTGCCCATGGCACGATAGGCTTCTGCTTGATTGGCTCTGTCGAGAACATGGTGATCTCGGTTACTGCCTTGATATCTTACAGCACCGATGGCATTGGCTTCCAAACCTTTCGCGATTTTCCATTTCAAATCACTTTGGAATCTCATGTCAATCACAGTGATTTCCATAAAGTTGTTTTCCAACTCGTCCAAGATGTTAAACGGTGCATAGTTTCGTACGTAGAATTCTTTCGGGTCAAGCACTCTGGAGGTATTCAACGCATAAGAATACGGGTTGATATCAAAATCACGCTTAACCTGACCGCTCACCACATCCACATCCTGTGATAAGGTACCCGGTGCTCTTTGCTGACGATAAG
This sequence comes from Bacteroidales bacterium, assembly GCA_009777915.1. Lineage (GTDB taxonomy): Bacteria > Bacteroidota > Bacteroidia > Bacteroidales > P3 > WRKV01. Next base: position 11,529 of record WRKV01000019.1, read on the forward strand.
AGGCATTGGCACCCAAACCTAAGGTAACATCGGCAGGCAGGTTGTAAGTGGCATTCATATTCACGGTATAACGGTTAACCTTGCTTTGACGCGACCAACCCGGATCCACCAAAGCACTCAACGAGTTAAAGTACGAGGCTTTTTCCGTACCCGAAGTCATGCTGATCGAGTGGTTGTGCATCATATTGTTTTGAAAAAGCAGATCAAACCAATCTGTATTGTTATATTCGGCTTGACGCAAGAATTCGTTTCTTGCAGCGTAAGTATTTTCTAACTCTCCGGCAGCAATTAGGTGAAACATTTTTCCGTAAACACCGGTTTCTCTGCTGTTGATCATACCCGGCGTAAACCAGCCTTTTTGGTACATTTCCTGATAGATACTCATCTGTTCTTGCGAATTCATGATGTTGAATGTTCGGTAAGACGGTTTCAAACGGTAAGTATATTCACCGGAGTAGTTGATGCGATTTACCCCTGATTTTCCTCGTTTGGTTGTGATAACGATTACCCCTGCCATCGCACGTGCTCCGTAGATAGAGGTTGCAGAACCGTCTTTCAAAATTTGAAAACTTTCAATGTCTTCGGGGTTCAAACCGGCGATTGCTGAGGAAATCAGCGTGATGGCATCTCCTGACGAAAGATCGTCGGCAGACACCTCAACCACATCTTCCATTGCAATTCCGTCTACAATCCAGAGTGGTTTCGAACTACCATAGATAGAGGTTGCTCCGCGAACGCGGATTTTGGGTGCCGTTCCGAATGTTCCGGAAACGTTTTGTACGGAAACACCGGCAGCACGTCCTTCTAACGAACGACTGATGTCGGTGATACCGCTCAGTTTAACATTGTCGGCATCCAAAGTAGTTGCAGCTCCGGTAAAAAGGCGTTTGTCGACTACGGTCATACCCGTGATAACTACACCCTCCAATTCTGTGGCGGTGCTTCCCATAACCACATCAATCGTTGTCATGCCGGCAACTTCTCGTTCTTGAGTAACCATGCCCATAAACGAAAACACCAAGTGTGTGGCACCCGCCGGAACACTCAAGCTGTACTGCCCGTTGATGTTAGTCGTGGTTCCGGAGGTTGTACCTTTAGCGACAACCTGAACCCCCGGAATACCCAGATTGTCGTCGGAACTGATGACCGTACCGGTAATAGTACGCTGTGCCTGTAGCATTTGTGCCCCTATGAAAAGCAGAGACACCAATAAAAGCAATTGTTTTTTCATCTTGTGTTGTTTTGAATATATTATTTAGTTTGTTGCTTTTTTACATCTCTTAAACAAGAGATAATTCTTTTTCAAGCGACAAAGATACGTAAAAAAAATGAATCCACCAAAAAATTTTCTATTTTTTTCTTAAAAATTTTTTAACAAAAAAACCGTCCCAAAATATGAGACGGTTTTTCATGGTCATCTAACGATGAATTTTGATCTTAGTTTCCTTTGTAAACGAAGTTTTCGTCTTCAAGGAAACCGGTGCGACGGTAGCCGACAATAGTTACTGTTTCGGCAGGGAGTACAACAGTACCTGTAGGAGCGTATTTCAATTCACCTAACTCAATTGTCATCTCAATTTTGTCTTGTTTGCGTGTGCCGGAAGGCATCTCTACAACACCTCGAGTGATTTTACCGTTGGTAAGGGTTATATCAGCTTCATAAGGATCAGCATCATCCCAATACCTGCTTAGTGAATTGGTTACAGAAAAGGTTTCCGTAGCAAGGTTGCAATCTACAACAAAATTGTAATAGTCAAAATCGATTCGCATTTTGTTGTTTACATTTGCAGCAGTATTGCTCGTAATCAGTTTGATAGGACCATCCTCTTCATAATCATGCCAACCATCCCATTCTACGACATAGACTTGCCATTCGCCACACATGGCTTGAACGTTTGTTCCACCCGGATCTTCGGTCTTACGACATGCCATTGCAACTATCGTTACAAGAGCAATTAATAGTATGTTTTTGATATTTTTCATAGTTTTAATATTTTTAAATTACAAATCAAATTTTTGTGTAAACAGCACACCAAGTAAGTCCGGCATTCACACCCTCCGGAATTATTCCAAAGATGGTAAATGTTTGAGTAGCCGGATCGTATTCAATAAGACCTTCTATAGATCCAAAATTGGATGAAGTAGGTGTTGGTTGAAACGTTCCACCGCCAAAGTCAAAAAATTGCATTCTCATAGGAGATGCTTGCCAATTGATGTCTGAAAACATGTACCAGCCGAGTTGTCCGGGTATCATTTGCGTAACCGCTCTGGTTCCGCGATCGGTTGTTGAGCCGGCAGCAAGCATAGCCCGAAGGTTTTCCACTTTTGTTGCAAAGGGTGTTGTTCCGGTTTGAAATCCGTTAACGGTTTTGACAGTATAATTCCCCGCATAATTTTCTGTTAGCAGATCATTCGTAACAAGTATATTACGAGGTACATCAATCGTCCATTGTTGAGAAAGATCTTTTGCTGAATACAAGAGTTGGTAAAGTCCGGGGACTTGCATATTAACAGATCCTGTTGTGGTAACCGTTGCGGCAGCACCGGTGCTGGTATAGCGAGCAGATACTCCGGGGTCAACAAAACTTTCTGCAGAAACAGCAAGGTTTACAAAGGAACCTCCGGTAAGTTCGAATTCAGGCCATTCGGTTATTGATGCCAGATTTTCCGTTTCTTTTTTGCAAGATATCAAACCTAAGGTCAAGCATCCTACAAAAAGTACCATAATGATTTTTTTAATATGTTTCATAGTTTTAATTTTTTTAAGTTAAACATTATTGAGCCCACCATACCGGTGTCGAAATCGGCACTTGTGCAGGTACATTTGGATTGGTGTTATATTCGTTTTGCGGGAAAAGAAAACGCTTTGGCAACAACGTATTGGGTACTAATACTGAGGCTATGGACGGAGTAAAGAACGCCGGATACCCTGTGCGATTATGATCCAACCAAGCCTCAATCGGTGTACGCATGGTTGCAGCAACCCATTTTTGTGTGATAATGGCTTCAATTTTATCCGCAGTAGTTGTTGCAGGATATTCGTAAGGACCACCCGATGCAATGAATGTTTCTGCGTCTGCAGCAGTCAAAACAAATGGCGTTGTAAAGCCTGTTCCTGCCAAAGCAAATGCAGCTCTAACCCCTGCCTCGTAATCGGCTTTGCCATCTCCACCGGTGAGTTCTTTTGCCTCAGCAATCATAAAGAGTACTTGAGGTGCAGAGAAAAAGTAAACCGGATCGGTTGCAGCCCATCTGCCATTTGATGCAGCACCACCGCCAACCGTTGTAACATCCGCAAAATTGCCTTGATCCAATCCAACGATAGCCGTTGCAACATTGGTTCCGGTAATGTAGAAAAACCGTAATCGCGGATCACCATGGTCTACTAAGAAATTAACCATCGTGTTGCTGGCTCTGTGATTGTGAATGCCCAAACCGTTTGTTGAGATATTCGTTTGGAAAAACGGATTCATAGCTCCGGCAGCAGTTGTAAATACAGTCATTTTAGCATCTGTTACAAAACCGATCGGAGAACTTAAACATGCCAACATACCGGCGTTTGCTACGCTTGGATTAGCTTTGGATTGACGTAGATAGAGACGCAATTTAAGCGTATTGACAAATTTTTGCCAGCCTTCAACACTACCACCAAAAATGAAATCATTATCTCCCAAATTGGTATTGGTCAACAACGTGAAATCCTTATCCAAAGCATTGTTCAAGCGAACAATCAAGTCCGGATAAATATCTTGCCCATTGTCAAATTTGGGTGAGAAATTTCCGGTGCCTTGCAAGGCTTCGGAATAGGGAATTTTATCAAAAACATCCACCAAATTTTGAACAACATAGCAAAATAAAGCAGTTGCAGCCAAATGAACGCTCCAATTGTTTGCTTCTTCAGCTTCTTTGATAATGTGATTGAGATTTTTCAAGCCGTTGGTGAACGATTCCGTGTAAATTTGATTAAACGGCGTTGTGGACGGAGTAACGTTGTACGAGTCAATAGTTCTGTACTGACTTGAATTATTGTTCTGTGTAAACTGTTGCGACCAAAGTGATCCTATAGTTACAAAAAACCCACCGCTTACCATTGCAGTTGATGCAACAGCAGTCGGGAAAATCGTTTCGATCGGCACTATTTGAGGGTTATTTGGGTCTGTATTGACATCCAAATACTTCTCACACGATGTGAAAAACATCAGTGCAGAAAATAAAGTTAAAATTGATATCTTTTTCATGATTTTTAAGTTTTAATGGTTAGAAAGAAGCTTTTAGCGAGAAACCCCAATTGCGTGTGCTCGGATAGCCCGAAAACTCACCGAATTGAGCACCGGATCCGTTACCAAAAGTGGTTACGTCCGGATCGATGAACGAGTTGGAGGCGGGCAACCAAATGAAAAGATTGCGACCTACAACACTGAAATCAATGCTGGTAAACGGCGTTTTGGCAAGGAATTTCGGATTAACGCGATAGCCTAATGCTATTTCACGAGCACGGAATGATGTTTTGTCTATCAAGTCATTGGCATCTTTCAAAAAGCCGCCTTGACACCAAAAATCCCAACTGTACGCTTCATAGTCAACCGCTTTTGTGTTTTCAATGTATTTCGGAACATCCGGGTTGGTAAATTCATCATAAAGCGGATTATCCATCACAGAATTTGGAACGATGAATGGGTTGCGGTCATTATACAAGGTACGAACGCTGTTTCCTGCCCAATCGTTGATACTGGCAGTTCTTGAAAAGAACAAACCACCTTTACGGAAATCGAATTGAGCCACTAAATAAAACCCTTTGTAAGAGATGGCTGAGTTAAGTCCCATCGTGTAGTCGTGATCGGTTTTTCCCATGTAAGAGCGGTCGAGTGAGAGTTTTGGAGCACCTACAGCATCCACAATGATTTTTCCATCTTCGGTTTTTTGTGCACCGTAGCCATAGAAAAATCCGTAAGGTCTTCCTGCTTCTGCAAAAATTCCCATACCGGCACCACCTAAACCACCAACTTGTGCACGTTCAATGCCGTCTGCCAATTCCAATACCTCGTTGACGTTTCTGGTGAAAGTCAAGGTTAAATCCCATCTCACATCTTTCGTTTGAACCGGTGTTCCGTTCACAGAAAGTTCAATACCTTTGTTTTCCACATTACCCACATTCATCCAGTTATTGGCATATCCGGTTGATGCTGCAATAGGAATAGCCATAATTTGGTTGACGGCATTACGTTTGTAGAATGCTACGTCAAATCCAATGCGATTGTTTAAGAAACGCATATCCAAACCGCCTTCCCACTCTTTGGTCAATTCCGGTTTCAATTCCGGATTTCCAATGGTGTTGCCCACTCTGTAAGCAGAAACTCCGCCCAACGGGAATGCCAAGCCATTACCGAATGTTCCGTTGATTGCAACGTTGCCTCCCATGCCTGCGTGTATGATGTAAGCGTTGGGGTCGTTACCAACCTCTCCGTAAGATGCACGAAGTTTACCAAAGCTGATATAGTCTTGCAATTTCGGGAAAGTTTCCGTAAACAACCAACTCACACCTACCGAAGGATAAAAGAAACTGTTGTTATCTTTTGGAAGTGTAGATGACCAGTCGTTACGAGCAGCCAAGTTCAAAAAGATTTGACGTTTGTAACCTACATCGGCACTCATAAACGCACCAATCAAGCGACGTGAACTCCAAGAGGAACTTGTACGCGGACGATCCGGAGAGTTTGACAGACTGTAAAAATCCGGCAATGTTAATTTGGAAACATCAGAACTTATAGCTGTTGCATAACGATGATTAATGTTCAAACCCAATGTTCCGGTAATGGAAATATCGCTGCTAACTTCAGCATTGAACGTTGCAAAAGCATCTCCGTTAAATTCATTTCTGAAAATATTGTAAAGAGAATAAGTTCCGTCATTTTCATTGGAAGTCGACCCATACCAATGCGAATAAGGACCGTATCTTTGAATGGCTGTCCATGTTCTCTCACGTCCGGTAAGAAAATTATTACCCAAACGCACATTAAGTGTTACCCATTCACGAACAGGAGCACTTACCGTGATGTTTCCAAACAAGTTGTTTTCGCCATATTTCTGACCGTTGTCATAGATATTGGAATATGGATTGACAGAAAACGGTGTATAGAAATTATCAAAATCCCAAAAATCGTTATCGTTGTTTTTGTAATCCATATCCACAATACTAAAGTCGCGAGGCTGTTGCATGATGTTGTTGAACAAGGATTGGTTACCCTGTCCTCCACCCACTGCACTCACTTCTTTTTGAATGAAGTTCACACTTCCGGAAACCGTCATGCGTTTGCCTTGTGTTTTTGCGTTTAACGTAATGGCATTACGAGTGTACGCATCCGCTTCAGTTGGAACAATACCGTTATCTCTAACATTAGAATACGACGCATAGAATGTGGTTCTTTCGTTACCACCACTCAGAGCAATGCTGTTGTTGAATTGAATGCCGGTTTCGTAGAAATCCTGTACATTCGTAGGAAGTCCAACGTATGGTTTATATAATTGTTGATTAAAATTTGGGCTTGTTGGGTTTTCGATAACATGACCGATCAAACGGTTTACACCGTCGAATCTCGGTCCCCAACTCATTTGCTCCTCATACATATAGTGACCAAACAAACCTGCTCCGAATTCATCTTGGAATTGAAGAATCGGCACATAGTTTGTAAACGTAACCGTTCCGGCATAGTCCACTTTGATTCTTTCGCGAGCTTGACCCGATTTTGTTGTGATGAGGATAACTCCGTTTGCTGCACGCGATCCGTAGAGAGCCGCCGCTGCTGCACCTTTCAGAACAGTGATGGATTCCACATCGTTGGGGTTAATGTCATTCATCGGATTACCGAAGTCGGACGTATTGTTCAAAGTGTTATTTTGAACAGAGTTATTACTCACGGGCACCCCGTCAACAACAAATAACGGTTCGTTGCCTCCACTGATAGACGAGAATCCGCGTAAAAGTACACGTGTAGACGAGCCCGGTGCACCGGAGTTTGATGTTAGCGATAATCCCGGTATTTTACCTTGCAAAGCATTCAATGCCGAGCGGTCGCCCCCTCTGATTAATTCTTGATTGCCCACTTGTGTTACGGAATACGCCAACCCTTTTTCGGATCGAGAAATACCAAGAGCGGTTACAACAACCCCTTCCAACTCTTGTGTACCACTTCCCATCACTACATCTATGGTGGTCATTCCGGCGATTTCTCTCTCTTGGGTAGTCATACCCATAAAACTAAACACCAACGTCGTAGCATTTGCCGGAACATTAATAGCGTACGATCCATTGATGTTGGTAGTGGTTCCGGTGGTGGTTCCCTTTACAACAACTTGTACCCCCGGAATACCTTGATTGTCGTCGGCACTAACAACCGTACCGCTGATGGTACGCTGTGCCTGCAGCATTTGTGCCCCTATGAAAAGCAGAGACACCAATAAAAGCATGTTTTTTTTCATCTTGTTTTGTTTTTGGTTAATATATTGGGTTCGTTGTTTATGTTGATTTTCTTATCGTTTCCGCGTTTCGTTCTACCTCTTGGTAAGAGGTGGTCTTTGTCTTTCAGACTGCAAAGATACGAAAAAAAATTAAAAAACCAAAGTTTTATTGTGATTTTTAATGATTTATTAATTTTTTTAATGATTTAGTAATACCTCCTTTCTTTTCCAATTAAAAAAAAAAGAGACCTTTACATTTTCAAAATACGTTAAAATATGGGAACCACACCAAAAATTCATTCGCCCAATGTTGCATTTTTTTTTCAATGGATGCAACAACTGATTAGCGACCTCGACACCTCGAAACAATTGAAAACAGCACAAAGTTACAGAAATTGCATGAAAAGTTTTTCGCTGTTTTGTGACAGCACAGAGGCAAAACATACCTCGTCACGACACTTGAAATTAAGTCAAATGACAGAGGATTTAATTGTAAATTATCAACGTTTTTTATTATCGAAAAAAGTTTGTTTTAATACGATTTCGTTTTACATGCGAATTTTACGAGCGGTTTACAATAAGGCTGTCAAATCAGGGCTTGCAGAAGATCGAAATTTGTTTTCGAATGTGTATACCGGAGTTGCAAAAACAGAAAAACGTGCAGTAAACGCCGATGTTATTCAGCAGATCAAACAACTTGATTTGAGCTATAATCCGACGTTGGCGTTTTCTCGCGATTTGTTTTTGTTGAGTTTTTATTTTCGCGGTATGGCATTTGTGGACTTGTCACATTTGAAAAAAACGAATGTTCAAAACGACTTTGTCCGTTATACGAGAAGTAAGACCAAACAAGACTTGCGTATTAAAATCGAACCTTGTGCAAAGGAGATTTTACAACGGTATTCGTGCAAAAAAACGGATTATCTTTTACCTATTTTAACATCTTTCGAAAACAAGTTGAAAAATTACGACAGTGCACTTCGGTTGTATAATAAACATTTGTCGAAACTTTCCCAAATGACCAATTTGTCGTTTTCGTTAAGTTCGTATGTGGCTCGTCATTCGTGGGCAACTTTGGCAAAAAAACATGGTGTAGGTTTGATGATTATTTCGGAATCTTTGGGACATAATTCACTTTCGACCACTCAAATTTATTTAGACAGTTTGGATCAGGATCGTATAGATGATGCGAATTCATTGGTGATTTCGTTGATTGATTGAGGCAAAAATACCGTTCCATTTCTTACCAAGAGATGGAACAAGACGCGGAAACATAGGAAAATCAACATAAACAACGAACCCAATTATATTAATCAAAAACAAAACAAGATGAAAAAAAACATGCTTTTATTGGTGTCTCTGCTTTTCATAGGGGCACAAATGCTGCAGGCACAGCGTACCATCAGCGGTACGGTTATTAGTGCCGACGACAATCAAGGTATTCCGGGGGTACAAGTTGTTGTAAAGGGAACCACCACCGGAACCACTACCAACATCAATGGATCGTATGCTATCAATGTTCCGGCAAATGCTACGACGTTGGTGTTTAGTTTTATGGGTATGACTACCCAAGAAAGAGAAATCGCCGGAATGACTACAATTGATGTGGTGATGGGAAGTGGAGCAACAGAATTGGAGGGGGTTATTGTAACCGCGTACGGCACCACACGAAGAGAGGCTTTTACGGGTGCAGCGGCACAAGTATCAGGAGCTGCCTTACAAGAACGTACACAATCCAATATCGGAAAAGCTTTAGCCGGAGCTGCACCCGGAGTGCAGATCGTATCCAGTTCAGGTCAGCCGGGTTCAGAAGCAACCATCCGTATTCGCGGAATAGGTTCTATCTCGGCGTCTCAAGATCCGTTGATTATTGTTGACGGTGTACCTTATACAGCTCCTTTGAGTACTATCAACATGAATGATGTTGAAACTTTGACTGCTCTGAAAGATGCTGCTGCCAATGCCATGTATGGTGCTCGCGGTGCAAACGGAGTTATTTTGATCACTACCAAAAAAGGTCGTGCCGGACAAACTAAAGTACAATTCGAGTCAAGAATTGGATTCAACCAAAGAGCGATTCCACAGTATGATGTTGTAACTGATTCGAGAGAATACATGAATCTTTTGTGGGAGTCATTATACAACTCAACTTCAGCCGGACAATCCGGCAATAGGGGTCTTTGGGCGAGTGAAACCTTATTGGCTCCTGCCACTGCCACTGCTACAGGAACAGGAGGCTACACGAATTTTGGTTTTACAGGACCATATCTGATTAGTCCTGATGGCACATTTAATCCAACGGCAAAGCTTCTTTACCAAGATAGCTGGTTTGATGAAATGTCACAAATTGGAGTTCGTCAAGAATATACTGCATCGGTAAGTGGAGGAACAGAATCTACGCAGGCTTTTTTAAGTCTCGGCTATTTGGATGATAATTCTTACATTGTTAATTCCAATTTCAATCGCTATAATGCTCGCTTGAAATTAGACCAAAGTATCGGAAATTGGTTCAAAACAGGTATGAATGTTGCATATTCAAAACGCGTCAGTAACACGTTGGTCGGCGATGGAAACAGAAATGCTATGGCAAATATCTGGTTATTTGGACAACAAATTGCCCCCATTTTTCCGGTTTACGAGAGAGATGCAGACGGAAACTTTATTTTGGATGCAAATGGAAATAAATTGTATGATTGGGGACGTAAACTCATTGAAGGTACAACAGATGTGGATAGGTCACAACCAATGCGTCCATGGGGCAGTAACCAAAACCCATTGGCTGCACAAACCGGTGATGTTCGTAGAACTAACAACGATCAAGTTTTCGGAAGCTTTTATGCAGATGTAAAATTTTTGAACGACTTTACGTTTACTGCAAATTTGACCATTCAAAACAATAACGCCTACAATATCAGTTTTCAAACGCCAATCGGTGGAGACGCTATCAATGTTGGTGGTCGTTCATACATTACATCATCAAAAAGTTTCAATATCAATACGCAGCAACTCTTGAATTGGGAGCGTTCTTTTGGTCTTCATAATTTTGAAGGACTACTCGGACATGAATATTCAACAAACAGGGTTCAAGCATTACAAGTAATGAGAGAAAATTTCTTTGATCCAAAGAATCCACTTCTTACTGGCGGTATTGGAGATGTTACAGTTCCTTACAATTACCAAACAGACCTTTCTTATGATTCTTATTTTGCTCGCTTACAGTACAACTATGCTTACAAATACTATTTGTCAGCATCGTTCCGTAGAGATGCCTCATCAAGATTTCATCCCGACAGTCGCTGGGGTAATTTTTGGGCATTGGGCGGTGCTTGGCGTATCGAACAAGAAGATTTTATGAAACAATATAATTTTGTTGATCTTTTGAAATTCAAAGCCAGTTTTGGAGTTCAAGGTAATGATAACGTAATTTATAGCGATGCCACAAACTGGAGAAATTTAATGGGTTTGCACAATGTTTACAACTCGCAATACGATGTGTTTAATTCCGGTGGTGAAATCGGTCTGTCATTGGCTTATCGTGGAAATCCTAAATTAACTTGGGAAACATCTTATAATTTTAACATCGGGTTTGACTTCACGTTGTTTAAAAAACTTTCCGGTTCCATAGAGTGTTATAACAAAGAAACCAAAGATTTGATCTTTAGAAGACCAAGACCGGGATCGGGAGGTTCACCAACTTGGTCCTTTGAAAATGCGATGTCGATGAGAAACTACGGTATGGAAATTGATTTATCTTACGACGTCATTAAAACTAAAGATTTGACATGGACGATTGGAGGCAATATTACGACACAAAGCAATAAATTATTATCTTTACCGGAAGGTATGCCGGATTATGGTTATTCACCCGGAGGAGGAAGATGGTATTCAATTGGAGGATCAATCTATCAAAACTATACGTATGAGTTTGCAGGAGTAGATCCGAATACAGGACGAGCACTTTTCTGGAGCGGTTTGGATAAAGACGGGAAAGTAGTTAAGCGTGAACCTGAAGGAGGAATTGAGAGATGGGTAAGATCAAGTGATCCGGATGATGCTACATATCGAATCCTTTCTGACGGATTGGTTAAAGCCTATGGAGGCCTTCGAACACATCTGAGATATAAAGACTTCGATTTAGGTATTACTATGTTCTATCAAATTGGAGGTTACGGCTCTGACGCAAATTACAGTAGTTTGCTTAATGAAATGAGAAGTACAGGACGAACTATTCACAGAGATTTAGCGGATAATCGCTGGCAAAAGCCCGGTGATCTGACAAACTACCCAAAATTGGAATATGGAGCCGGAAATATGGAGATGGCTAATCGTGCATACACCTCAAAATCTGCTTTTGCATTACAGTCAGTTAGCTTAGGCTATAATGTTCCAAATTCATTTTTATCCAGATATGGCATTGAACGCTTGAGAGTGTACGCAACGGTTGATAATACTGCACTTTGGTCGGCTCGTAGCGGTTTCGACCCGCGTGTTTCTGTCGGAGGTGGTGCAGAGATGGATTTTCCTGATCAAAGAACATATTCTTTGGGACTCAATGTTACGTTCTAAAAAAACATCAAATTTATTAAAACTATATGACTATGAAAACAAATAAAATATTAAAATGGATGTCGCTAATGATAATTGCGGCACTCGTTACGACCACATCTTGCTCAAAGATGATGGACCATGACTTTCTATCCGGTGTTACTGATGATCGAATAGCTGAACTAATGGAACAAGAACCTGAAAGAGTTCTAGGATTCTTGGCAGGGGCTATTTCCACTCTTGGTGATTACTACTCCAATCATGATGCTGCCCACTTTATGAGTTTGCAACTTGCAGGCGATTTGATGACAGAGGATATGATTCAACATAATACCAATTGGCATTATTTTGACTATGACATTCGTGATGGAAATAACCTTGGCAACTATCGTCGTGTTACCCATACTTGGAACATGATGTATGCCGTTATTTCAGGGGTCAATCAAGCAATTGATTTTATTGATCCGGAAACAGAAAATCCAATCATGCTAAATACACTTGGGCAATCTTTAGCTCTTAGAGCATTTTGCTACCATATTTTGGTTCAACGTTTTCAACATGCTCTTACAGTCAATTCTGAGGCTTTAGGTATTCCTGTTATCTTATCAACAAGAGATGAGCTTCAAGGAACTATGAGTAGATTTGAACGTGTTCCGGTTGGAGAAGTGTATGAACAAATTGAGGCAGATTTGTTACGTGCTATTGACCTTTTGGGATCTGCCCGACCTTCAAAAGATTTCATCAATAAAGCCGTTGCACAAGGCTTTTTAGCTCGTGTTTACATGAATATGGAAAAATATCCTGAAGCAGAGCGGTTGGCTGCAGAGGCGAGAGCTTCTTTCCCAATCATGGATGGAGCTACAGCCGGTAGTTATGGCTACAACGATGAAACCAACAGCGAGTGGATGTGGGGCTTGAAAACAACAGCTGAAAACACTTATATGTTTGCATCTTTTCAATCACATATCGCAAGTGATGCTGCCGGTTATGCAGGACTTGGTGCTTTTAAGTCGATGGATAATCGTCTCTACAATCAAATGGGATCGGCTGATGTTCGTAGAAATTTGCACCACATGGATCCGGTTGAAGGAGTGTTTTATAACCTTAAGTTCAAAGATGTTAACAATTGGTTGATGGACAATATCTATATGCGTTCTTCTGAAATGCTTTTGATTCAAGCGGAAGCACAAGCCCGTCAAAATAACGGTAGTGGTGCTGCAACCACTTTGATGGAACTTATGAGTAAGCGTGATCCGAATTACAGTAGAACAACTGCAACGGTTGAGGATATTTTTCTGCAAAAACGTTTGGAATGTTGGGGAGAAGGGGTTATTTTCTACGACTATCGCCGTATGGCAAGAGATGTGGATAGAGCATATACCGAACCTCTCAACACACATTCTGTACAATTACAACAAAAAGGAACTTCTTGGAGAGTGATTTATCAAATTCCTCACAGCGAAATTGATAATAATGACAATATCAGCAACACTGATCAAAATCCGGGTTCGGGAGAACTTTAGTCTCTATTATCTATGGTTAAATTAAAAAAAAATAACACTATGAAAAAAATAACATATTTCGCAAGTTTAACACTCATTAGCCTAATGCTTATGGTGTCTTGCAAAAAAGACGTTAATGATCCGATTTTTAAACCGGATTCTAATATGGCAGTGGCTCCAACGGTAGTGACGTTAAACGTTACATACAATACAGCTACCATTGAAGTTACTCTTCCTAACGGATATGATCCAAAAGATTTAGTTCAAAGAGGATTCGAAATATCTACCACTGAAAATTTCTCCACAAGCCCAATGCTTCCGGCAGTAACCGGTGGAATTTGGAATAGCAATATTTGGAATTTCACAGAAATACTCAACGACACTGTAAACACTAGAGATACTTCAAATTTTTTGGCATCTCTGACAGGATTAACTTCCGAGACGACGTATTATGTGAGAGCCTTTGCAAGAACAAGTGGAGCTGCCACAACATATGGACAAACGGTAAATTTTACCACACCGGTTAATCTTGAGTTGTTTAATTCGGGTAGTTTAGTTAATATAACGAGTGCGAATTTTAATGCACTTGGATTTACAATGATTGATAAAGATGGTGACGGACATGGTTTTTCACTGGATGCTGATTTTGGTGCTCTAGTAGGTGCTGATAATGGAATCGTTACATCATGGTCTTTTAATTATCTTGGAGATCAAGATGACCTTGATCCGTATAACTATTTATGTTTACCGGCTGTAGAATTACCTAATGTCGCATGTAGCATAGTGGCTGCAGTAACTCCTCTTGCTACTGTGTTCGGTGAGTCTGGTGCGGGTTGGAATGCTGAAAATGTAAAATTTGTTATTTCTCTAGATCCAATAACCATAGATAATGCTGACGATGCAGAGGTTATTCATACAAGGACACTTGTACCGGGAAGTGGTAACAATGTAATGAATGTTGCTATTCCTGGAAATTATTTAGGAAAAACCGTTTACATTGCTTTGGTTCACTACGATTCTGAAGGTCTTTACGGAATATATGTGAACTATATTCATGTATTAAGAGATGGGAATTAATAGCATTTGTGAATTAATCAAAAACCCCATCACCCGAAAAAGGTGGTGGGTTTTTTTGTTGGAAATTTTTAAGAAAAAATTTGGCGTGTAGGGGCGAGGCATGCCTCGCCCAAGAGTGAATAGTGAATAGTGATTAGTGAATAGTAGAGACGGGGCGTGCCCCGTCTCCGACAGAAACGTCATTGCGAGGGCAACGCCCGAAGCAATCCACAATAGCAAATAGATTGCTTCGCCACTACCTGGCTCCCAATGACGGAGAATAGGAAATCGTAAATAA
>WRKV01000020.1 GCA_009777915.1 Bacteroidales bacterium
CCCATTTGGGAAAAGGAACACCGATTTGTGAGACGCTTCCGCGAATTAAACCGAACACCAAACGCAACCTATCAAACCTATATCAATGCAATAGAAAACGAAAGCCCCGAAATCTGCGCAAACAGCATGATTTGCCTAATAAGGATTGTCAATTATCTTTTGGCAATGCAGATGAGATCTCTCGAAAGAGAATTTTTGAGGGAAGGTGGGTTTCGAGAGAGAATGGCGAAGGCGAGGGTTGAGAGCAGAAAAAATAAATTCACAACCCAATAAAAAAAATATGACAAAATCAAAATGAAAAAACTCCTCACGATATTCGTTCTTTTGCTTGCCGCCCACCTCACTTTCGGGCAAAACGGCTGTAACGACAGCATCCCCGGCTGGGGCGAAAGTCTTGGCGTGGTGAGTTTCAAGACAGACCAAACGTGGATTGTCGGAAATCAAGAATGGTCAGATGTGGTTATGGCTACGGCTTGCCGGAAAGAAAAATTTGATAGTGGTGATTGGGACGATGACGGCAATGCTAATTTTAACGCCGATTGTCGCTTTAATCCAAACTATGGAGATTTGTTTTCTTGGTGTGCTGTGTATCGTTTTCAAAATGAACTTTGCCCGAATGGTTGGCGTGTTCCCACCGCAGAGGAATTTAGAACTTTAAATTTGGCTCTTGATGGTCAAGATGTAGAATTAGGTTATTCTTTTACCGATACTATAATTCGTGACAAATATCTGAATGGTTGGGGCGGCGATTATGGAGGTTATTGTGAATCAAATGGCATGTTGCATTGGCAAGGCTCATCTGCACAATATTGGTCTTTATCGCAGACTGAACATTATACAAGATATGCATTCCTCTTGCATTTTGACACGAGTGGTTACATTCATTCGCTAGACGCAATTACTAAGAGGTATGGATTTCAACTTCGTTGTGTCCGCAATAAATAAAATCAAAATGAGAAAACAAAAAATTAATCCAATGAAAAAAAACCTATTCCTAAAACCAGTACTCCTCCTATCCCTATGCATCACACTATCCCTATCCGGCTGCGGAACACGCTCGAATGTTGCAACCCCGGAACACGAGCCGGCCACCTTAGCCCTCATCAACATCTTGAGCGAAAACCCGGAATTGGAGCAACTCTTGATTCGTTCGATTGAGGTGGCGAAAGACATCAACCCGGACACAAACACAAACCCTGCTCAATCTCTGGAAAAATACTTCCGCTACCTGAATTGGTCGGTCAAGGCGATGCCCTGGAACGCACTGCCCGGCGCAGAGCAAATCCCCTCTTTGTTCGATGCGATTGATCAAAGTTTGAACTATTTTTACTGGATTCTTGACCAGCCCTTGCCGGAACTTGAAGGGAGAGGGTTTTATTTCAACAGCCTTCAGTATGTTCCGGAACTCCAGCCCTGGATTGTAGCGTATGTCAGGTCGTGGGGCGAATACCTCTCTACGGAGGAATCGTGGAACAGCGAATACTACGCCCTGATGAGGCAGGAAGAGCGTTTCAATTTAGACAAGGGTTGGTACGAAGACCCATCCAATTGGCGCACGTGGAACGACTTCTTTTCGAGAGCATTGAGTTCTCCCGCCGTCAGACCCATCGCTGCGCCCGATGATAATTCTGTTGTCATTTCCCCCGCTGATTCGGAACCGCAGGGCATTTGGAAGATTGACGCAAAGTCACAAATTGTATTGGGCGTACAGATAAAGTCAACGGAGTTTCAATCCGTACCGCTTTTGCTTGGTGGCGACAGCAAATACGGCAGACATTTCGCAAACGGAACGCTTACCCATACTTTTCTGAACGTGCATGATTACCACCGATTCCATTTCCCCGTAAGCGGCACCATAAAAGAAGTCCAAATGATACCGGCTCAAGATGCCCTTGGCGGGAAAACCGTGTGGGACGCAACGACAGGGAGATACCTCTTGATCGTAACCGACCCGGGCTGGCAGACCATTGAGACGAGGGGGTTGGTCGTGATCGAGACATCGGATTATGGTCATGTGGCGGTGCTGCCTGTAGGGATGTCGCAAATTTCCTCTGTAGTCTTTGAAGATAGCGTGGTGGTAGGCGCACAGGTTAGAAAGGGCGATTTGTTAGGACGTTTCCTGTTTGGCGGATCGGATATTGTGATGATATTTGAAAAGCGTGCGGGGTTTGAAATAACTGTCCCTGCAGCAGGGGATGTCCATGAACATGTTCAGATGGGGCAGGAGTATGGTAGATTCCGGAGGTAAAATAGATAAATTCTTTTCTAAAAATTTTGCTGATTAAAAAAAATGTTGTATCTTTGCACGTGTTTATGAGCTGTAGGTAAGCAGAATAAAACTTATACCAAAACTCTAAAATTAATAATTAAAAGTTGTGCCCGACACGTATTAGGGAAAAAGAAATGAAAAAAACACTGAAAATTATTTTTGGAATCGTAGTGGCGTTTATTGTGTTTTCTGTTATTGTTGCTACTTGTAGCGACAATGAGACTACGGCAGAAAAAACTTCAGCAGCAGCAGAAAGCACAAACACTCCTGAAGCAACACAGTCAAAAACTAAAAGTGGCTGGAAGTATTCAGAAGAAATAGACCAAATGGACAATAGTAAGAAAAAATTTGCTTCATTGATATCTGACAATTCCATAAAATTCGATTTTCCATACGGCAACTCAGATTTTACTTTACTCCTTCGGAGTACGAAAGGAGGTACAGATGTTATTTTGGCTTGTTCGGACTGCCAATTTATTGCTGGATTTAGTGGTGAAAAAACCTATCGTGTAAAATTTGATGATGAAGCCCCTATTAACATCTCTGCCTCTTATTCATCATCTGGTAGTAGTGATATTGTTTTTCTCGGTAATACGGCAAGATTTATTTCAAAGTTAAAAAATTCTAGCAAGATAATTATTGAGCCTGAATTTTATGACACAGGACTTAAACAAATTACTTTTTCAA
The DNA here is from genome assembly GCA_009777915.1 of Bacteroidales bacterium. Classification (GTDB taxonomy): domain Bacteria; phylum Bacteroidota; class Bacteroidia; order Bacteroidales; family P3; genus WRKV01. The sequence goes on from WRKV01000020.1 coordinate 2,957, forward strand.
CGAGTGGCTTGAACTGGGATTAATCTGAACTTTAACACGCTGTACCAAAATGAAACAAAAAATTTTGTTAGCCATACTTTCAATTTGTGCTGTTGTCGTTTTTTCACAAGATTTGAGAAATCCAAGACTTGTAAGTACTTATTCAGGTGGTTCTACATCTACTTGGGGAAATAAAATATTATTTTCTGGCTATAATAACTACATTCAAGAGTCAAGAATAGAAGTTCGTGATATCGAAGAAGTATTAAGAGATTCGGAAAATACAAAAAGGAAAATTGCAGAACAAGAACGACAATTAAACGAACAAAAAAGAGAAATTGATAACCTGAAAAGACTTGTTTCTACACTCGAAAGAGAATTGAATAGCCAAAAAAGAAAAATAGATGATTTACAAAGAAAAGTAAGATAGGCACAAACACTTTCTTCACCCGCTGGTGCGGATTGGCAATCCGTGCCCTGTGTGTCAATTTTGCACACCTCGCTGGGCGTAGTCTGCGATTAGAGAGTTTGGACGACGATTCCTATCACCACCGAACCCCCTCATTGCAACCCGCACCGAACGGGCACTATCTTTGTCCCGCTAGGGACAACATATTGGTAGAAAACAACACACACACCACCCCCAACGTCCCGTAGGGACATGATATAACCACGGCAAAAACACATGGTAAACACCAATAATATGTTGTCCCTACGGGACAAGGAGGAGGTAGGATGGACGGCTTTTCTACCAATATTACGTCCCTAACGGGACGAGGGCACGAAAAATTTTTGAAACGATAACAAAAATTTGGTCAATTCAAAAAAAAGTTGTAACTTTGCAGAAATTTTTCACACCCTTTGAAAAAGAAATCACTTAATGAACTTAAATGCCTACTCAAATGCCAGTCGTGTCGGAGGTTCTCCGAGCGGCTTTTTTTAGTTATGAATGATGAATGATGAATTATGAATGGCTTCGCCTAATCGTAATCATAACACACCAATCAATTCATAATCCATAATTCATAATCCATAATTCATAATTCATAATCCATAACTGAAAGAACATGATATCAGAAAACCTAACAAACATTCAAGCAAACATTCCTGAAAATGTCAAACTAATTGCTGTTTCGAAAACCAAGCCCATCGAGGATTTGCAAGAGGCATACGAAACAGGGCAACGAGATTTCGGCGAAAATAAAGTTCAAGAATTAATCGAAAAATATCCGCAATTGCCCAACGATATTCGTTGGCATTTCATCGGACATTTACAAACCAACAAAGTTAAATTTCTCGCACCATTCGTGCATTTGATACATGGTGTAGACAGTTTGAAACTACTCCAAGAAATCGATAAAGAAGCCAAAAAAAATAATCGCGTGGTGGATTGTTTGTTGGAATTTTTTATTGCGGAGGAAACTACAAAATTCGGTTTGGATTTGCAGGAGGCGGAGGAGATATTATCCTCGGTAACCGCAGGGAGGGCGGGGCATGCCCCGCCCCTACCAAACGTCCGGATCTGCGGCGTTATGGGCATGGCAACCTTTACTAACGACACGGAACAAATTCGTCGCGAATTTCGAAATTTACATCAAATTTTTCAACGGCTAAAAGAACGATATTTTGCAAACGAGCCGCATTTTTGCGAAATTTCGATGGGAATGTCCGACGATTTTTTGATTGCGATAGAGGAAGGCACTACGATGATTCGGGTGGGGAGTACGATTTTTGGGCGTAGGGGCGTATTGCAGACGCCCTAAAAACGGTCAGGAAATGAGCGTATGCAATACGCCTCTACAATGCTAAGCACAATTTATACAAAATTCTTGCACCAACATTTTCGTCCCATTCGGATTGGGTATGTCCAACTCCTACACCAACTTCGCAGAGGTCAAACCCCATGATATTTCGTCCGGAATTTTTCAAAAGTTTGATAAGAAAAATCGTCTCATTATAGCTCAAACCGCCCGGTACAGGCGTTCCGGTGTTTGGACAATTTTCGGGAGAAAGTGCATCAATATCGAAACTGATGTACACGTTTTGCGGTAAATTTTGAATAATCGAATTGCATTGTTCTTGCCAGGTATAACCCGAAAAAGCAGCCTCTTTCAAAGCAAAATCGTTGAATTGCACAATACGTTCGTCACGGTTTGCCAAATCCATTTCGTCTTGACACACATCACGAATCCCTACTTGTACAATCTTTTTAACAGATTCGAATTGCAACGCATTGTACATGATTGATGCGTGCGAATACTCAAAACCTTCATACGCTTTTCGCAAGTCGGCATGAGCATCGAAATGTAAAATTCCGAAATCATCGTAAACCTCTGAAAGTGCTTGAATATAGCCCAAAGGAGAACTGTGATCGCCGCCAATCACGCCAATTTTTTTTCCGTTTTTCAGATGCGATTTACAAAGTTTGTAAACGTAACTATTCACAACTTCGCAAGCTTTATTGATCGCCTCTAAATCTTTTTTATCGGCAGGTTTTCCGCATTCTAAATTGGCGATAATTTTTTCTGCAAGTTTGCGATACGTTTTGTTTGCATCGATAACCGTATTGCTCAAAAGCTCTGTTCCAATGCGGGTTTCCCATGCTTTTTCAACTTCAAAATCGAAAAAGTCCAATTGCAGCGATGCGTTTTTAATTGATTCCGGTGCTTTCGAAGTTCCGGCACGATACGATGTGGTTACGTCCCAAGGAACAGAAACCAACACAATCTCGCTTTCCTCGACTGTATAAGGGAAACCAAAGAAATTACCATTAGGAATTGCCATATCGTTTGGATTAAACATAATACAAAGATACGATTTTTTTTTCAATTATCGTAATTTTTTAACAAAAAAAGGGACACTACATTTTGTATCCCTAATTTCAAACGTTCGAATTTGCTATTCTTCTGTTTTCTCCTCCGTTTTCGGAGTTTCCTCAACAGGTGTTTCAACCGGCGGTTCTACCACCGGAGTTTCCTCAACAACAGTCTCTTCTACAACTTCCTCAACTACCGGAGTTTCCTCAACAACAGTCTCTTCTACAACTTCCTCAACTACCGGAGTTTCCTCAACAACAGTCTCCTCTACAACCTCCTCAACTGTCGCTGTTGCCTCTGCTTTCGGACTTGTTTCCTCTGCTTTTTTGCGACCGCCGGCACGACGAGTTGTCGCTTTTTTCGCGGCTTTTTTCTCTTTCAACATGCTTTCGTTGAAATCAACAAGTTCGATCATTGCCATATCCGCATTGTCGCCAAGACGTGTACCTGTTTTCAAAATACGTACATATCCGCCCGGACGATCAGCAATTTTGGGGGCAACCACACGAAACAGCTCTGTAATAGCGTGTTTGTCTTGCAAATAACTGAATACCACACGACGAGAATGCGTTGTGTCCTCTTTCGATTTGGTCAAAAGAGGTTCAACGTACAAACGCAAGGCTTTCGCTTTCGCTAACGTCGTGTTGATACGTTTGTGCATAATCAACGATGATGCCATATTCGCCAACATTTGGCGACGATGAGAATGTGTTCTGCTGAGTTTATTGAATTTTTTTCCGTGTCTCATAATGCTTTAATCTTTATCAATTTTATATTTGGATACATTCATACCGAAATCCAAACCTTTACTTTTTACTAAATCCTCTAATTCGGTCAATGATTTTTTACCGAAATTGCGGAATTTTAACAAGTCGTTTTTGTTGAACGATACGAGTTCGCCCATCGTCTCAACTTCCGCTGCTTTCAAGCAATTCAACGCACGAACCGACAAGTCCATATCCGCCAAACGTGTTTTCAAAAGCTGACGCATGTGCAAATCCGTTTCGTCGAACACTTCCGTTACGGTTTTTTCTTCGGTTTCGACCGTCATTTTGTCGTCTGAGAACAACATGAAATGCTGAATCAAAATCTTTGCAGCCTCTTTCAACGCATCTTCCGGAGAAATCGAGCCATCGGTATCAATGTGCAAAATCAATTTTTCGTAGTCGGTTTTTTGTTCCACACGATAGTTATCTACCTGAAACTGAACGTTTTTAATCGGCGTATGAATTGAATCCATAGCAATGGTATCCACATGTGCACCGGAATCTTTGTTTTCTTCCGAAGGCACGTAACCACGCCCTTTTCGGATATCCAGTTCAAGAATCAACTTCACATTACTTTCCATGTGACAGATTTCCAAATCCGGATTCAACACTTGAAATCCGTTGAGGAACTTGTTGATATCGCCTGCTTTGAACACGTTTTGTCCTGAAACGATGACCTTCACTTTTTCGCTGTCAACGTCATCCAATTGTTGTTTGAGACGAATTTGTTTAAGATTGAGAACGATGTTAGTAACATCTTCCAAAACCCCTTTAATTGTCGTAAACTCGTGCGTTACGCCCTCTATTTTGACCGAAGTGATAGCGTATCCTTCGAGCGATGACAAAAGAATGCGACGGAGTGCATTTCCTACGGTAATACCGTAGCCGGGCTCCAGCGGACGAAATTCAAACACGCCGTGCTTGTCGTCCGATTTAATCATAATTACCTTTTCAGGTTTTTGGAATGCTAATATTGCCATGATGTTTATTTTTTTAATTTTTATTTAGAATACAGCTCGACAATTAGTTGTTCCTTAATGTTTTCCGGAATGTTTTCACGTTCCGGGAAAGCAACAAATTTGCCTGTCATTGAGCCTGCATCCCACTCCAACCAAGGGTATTTATTGATCTGTCCTTGCACTGAATCTTGCACAACTTCCAATGATTTCGATTTTTCGCGAACGGCTACCATATCGCCCGGACGAAGTCTGTACGATGGGATATTCACTACATTTCCGTTGACGGTGATGTGGCGATGTCCGACCAACTGACGTGCTGCCGAACGTGTTGGAGCGATGCCCAAACGAAACACGGTGTTGTCTAAACGGGCTTCCAACAATTGCATAAGCGTTTCACCTGTAACCCCTTTTTTACGGGTTGCTTCGACAAATGTTTTTGCGAATTGACGTTCCAAAATACCGTAGGTATATTTGGCTTTTTGTTTTTCTTTCAACTGAATGCCGTACTCCGATTCTTTACCGCGACGTTTGTTTGGACCATGCATACCGGGTGCATAGTTCTTACGTTCCAACGCTTTGTCGGGTCCGAAAATAGGCTCTTGAAATTTTCTTGCGATTTTGGATCTTGGTCCTGTATATCTTGCCATAATGTTTGATTTTTATTATTTTGGTAAGGGCTAGGCATACTTCGCCCCTACAATTACAATTGAATTATACCCTACGACGTTTTGGTGGACGACAACCGTTGTGCGGAAGTGGTGTAACGTCAACGATTTCCATTACTTCGATACCTGATCCGTGAATAGTACGGATTGCAGATTCGCGTCCGGCTCCGGGTCCTTTCACAAATACTTTCACTTTACGGAGACCTGCGTCAAATGCAACTTTCGAGCAGTCTTGTGCTGCCATTTGTGCAGCGTAAGGTGTATTTTTTTTCGACCCTTTGAAACCTTGTTTTCCGGCAGATGACCATGAAATCACTTGCCCGGCATTATTCGCCAACGAGATGATCACGTTGTTGAACGACGCATGAATGAACGCTTTGCCTTGTGGCTCTACTTTCACAATACGTTTTTTGGTTACTTTAGCAGTTTTTGCCATTTCTATTATTGTTTAATCGTTTTACTGTTGATTTGTTAATTTGTGAACGGTGAACGGTGAACTGTGAGGCTACGCCTGAGTTCACGCTTCACACTTCACGGTTTAGCCTTTCGGTGCTTTTTTCTTGTTCGCAACGGTTTTCTTACGACCTTTACGCGTACGAGCGTTGTTTTTCGTACTTTGTCCGCGTAACGGTAGACTGTTACGATGACGAATTCCGCGGTAGCACCCAATGTCCATCAATCGTTTGATGTTCATTTGTACTTCCGAACGCAAAGCTCCTTCAACTTTCAGCTCATCGTTGATGTAACTACGGATTGCTCCAAGTTCGTCATCATTCCATTCTTGAACTTTCTTGTCGAAATCAATGTTTGCCTTGCTTAAAATCTTTTGAGCGGTGCTCCTGCCAATACCATAGATGTACGTCAGTCCAATTTCACCTCTCTTGTTTTTTGGTAAGTCAATACCTGCAATACGTGCCATTGTTTATTTGTTTAATTGTTTATTTGTTTTTTTTGTTGTTTGTGATCCGTGAACTGTGAACTGTGAGGCTACGCCTCGGCTCACGCTTCACGCTTCACGCAATTTATCCTTGACGTTGTTTGAATTTCGGATTTTTCTTGTTAATCACAAAAACTACGCCTTTTCTGCGAACGACCTTGCAATCTGCAGAACGTTTCTTTACGGATGGTCTTACTTTCATATCTTGTTCTTTATTTGTTTATTCGTTTATTTGTGAACTGTGAACTGTGAACTGTGAGGCTGTGCCTCGGTTCACGCTTCACGCTTCACTCCTATTTGTGCCTAAAAACAATTCTCCCCTTCGTCAAGTCATACGGCGACATTTCCAACTGCACTTTATCACCCGGAACGATTTTGATGTAGTGCATACGCATTTTTCCGGAGATATGAGCAATGATGGAATGCCCGTTTTCCAATTCCACACGGAACATTGCGTTTCCGAGAGATTCGAGAACGGTGCCGTCTTGCTGTATGGAGAGCTGTTTTGCCATGTTTAACTATTTACTATTTTGTTATTTACTATTTACTATCGGGCGAGGCGTGCCTCGCCCCTACTAATCACTAATCACTAATCACTATTCACTCCCAACACCTGCTCAATCTCCTTAAATGATGATAGTACTTCAAATTTGCCTTGTCTTGCAACGATGTTGTGTTCGTAATGTGCGGACAGTTTTCGGTCTGCGGTTCGAACAGTCCATTTATCTTTATCAAGCGTAACATTCTTGGTTCCTTGGTTGATCATCGGTTCGATCGCAATCACTGTGCCGTTTCTGAGTTGTTTGCCGTGTCCGCGTCGTCCGAAATTCATCACATCTGGTTTTTCGTGCAATTTTCGTCCGACTCCGTGTCCGGAAAACTCACGAACTACGCTGTAACCGTTCTTTTCCGCATGTTGCTGAATCACAAAACCGATATCCCCTACTCTATTTCCTGCCAAACACTCTGCGATTCCCAATTCCAAACACTCTTTCGTTACTCTCATCAAGTGTTTTGCCTCCTCACTCACATTTCCCACGGCAAACGTATACGCCGAATCGCCGACAAATCCGTTTTTCCGCACACCGCAATCAATCGCAACGATATCGCCGTCTTTCAACTCGTATTCGCTCGGGATTCCGTGAATCACCGCATCGTTTACCGAGATACACAGTGTTGCGGGAAATCCTTTATAGCCTTTGAATTCGGGCGTTGCACCATGATCGCGAATAAACTGCTCTGCAATTTGATCCAATTCGATCGTCTTAATGCCAACCTTGATGTGCTTAGCGATTTCCGCCAAGGTTTTTCCTACAAGTAATGAACTTTCCCTGATTTTTTCGACTTCAGTGTCGTTATATTGATTAATCATTTTGAATAACCCAAACATGATTAGCCGTTACGTCCTTTGATACGTCCGGATTTGGTCAATCCATCGTAATGACGCATTAAGAGATGACTTTCAATTTGTTGCAACGTATCCAAAACCACACCTACCATAATCAGCAACGAGGTTCCTCCGTAGAATTGTGCAAACTGCGAACTTACGCCGAATTTCGTTACAATTGCCGGCATAACCGCCACAAATGCTAAGAATATCGAGCCCGGCAACACAATTCTTGAAATCACGCCATCAATAAATTCTGCGGTTTGACGACCCGGTTTTACACCCGGAATAAATCCGCTATTCTTTTTCAAATCATCTGCAATCTGTTGTGGATTCATCGTTACAGCCGTATAGAAATACGTGAACATGATGATCACCACAGCAAATAGCAAATTATACCAAAATCCGTCGAAATTCATCAATGCCCGCATAAATCCGCCTGTTCCGTCTGCCGAAACAAAGCCTGCAACCGTGATCGGAATAAACATAATCGCTTGTGCAAAGATGATCGGCATAACTCCTGCCGAATTCACTTTCATCGGCAAATACTGACGAACACCGCCGTATTGCTTGTTTCCAACGATACGTTTGGCATACTGAACCGGTATTTTGCGAGTGCCTTGTACCAACAGGATACAGAGCAAAATCACCACAAGCAAGAACAGAAGTTCTACGGCAAAAATGACCAAACCGCCACCGCCTGTTTCCTCCATTCGAGATATAAATTCAGCGAACAAAGCGAACGGCAAACGTGCGATGATACCAATCATGATGATCATCGAGATACCGTTTCCGATACCTTTGTCGGTGATTCTTTCGCCCAACCACATCACGAACAGCGTTCCGGCTGTAAGGATGACCGTCGACGAAACCCAGAAAAACAATCCCGGAGCTGCACCGTCGAACGGCGTGATTCCTTGTGCAGGAACCATGTTGACGAGGTTGGTCAAGTATGCAGGTGCTTGGAATGCTGTAATCACAATCGTCAGTAAACGTGTGATTTGATTCATTTTCCGACGCCCGCTTTCGCCCTCGCGTTGCATTTTTTGGAAATATGGTATCATCATACCCAACAACTGCATCACAATCGATGCGGAGATGTAAGGCATGATACCCAAAGCAAAGATCGAAGCATTCGAGAATGCACCTCCCGAAAACATGTTCAACAAGCCCAAGATTCCGTCAGACGTTTGTTGATGTAAGGCTCCTAAAAATGCAGGATCTACGCCCGGAAGAACCACGAAAGAACCGATTCGGTAAATAACGATGATTCCGAGAGTATAGAGAATCCGTTTGCGGAGTTCCTCTATTTTGTTGATGTTTCGTAGGGTTTCTAAAAATCGTTTCATAATGGTTTTATATTACTGTTATCGTTCCGCCTGCGGATTCGATGGCTTTTTTTGCGGTTTCGGAGAATGCGTTTGCCGAAACTTGTACGGCTGCATTGATTTTTCCACGTCCCAAAACTTTTACCAAAACGTTTTTGGATACTAATCCGTTGGCAATCAAGGTATCTACATTGATTTCCGAAATGTTTTTGGTTTCGGCTAATTGTTGCAGAGCGTCCAAATTGATGGCAGAGTATTCCACACGATTGATATTTTTGAAACCACCTTTCGGAATGCGTCTGTAAAGAGGCATTTGTCCTCCTTCGAAACCGGCTTTACGGCTGTATCCCGAACGCGATTGAGCACCTTTATGACCACGTCCTGAGGTTTTTCCGTTTCCGGAACCATAGCCGCGTCCAACTCGGTAATTCTTTTTTATCGACCCTTTTGCGGGTGTTAAATTTGATAATTCCATGATATTAAATTTCTTCTACTTTTAATAAATGTGCAACTTTTGCAATCATGCCTTCAATTTGAGGCGTAACTGTATGTTCTTTGCTACTGTTCATACGTCCCAGTCCCAACGCCACTAAGGTACGTTTTTGGGTTTCGGGATGCCCGATTTTACTTTTTACTAATGTTACTTTTACTTTTTTCATCGTTACGTTATTATCCGTTAAATACTCGATTCATTCCGATGCCACGGAGTTCTGCAACTGTGTGTGCATCACGCATTTGCATCAATGCTTTCATAGTTGCTTTGACCACAGAGTGCGGGTTAGACGAACCTTTTGATTTCGCTAACACGTCTTTCACTCCAACGCTTTCCAAAACCGCACGCATCGCACCTCCGGCGATTACTCCGGTACCGTGAGAGGCAGGTTTCAAAAACACTTCCGCACCACTATATTTGCCAACTTGTTCGTGAGGAACCGTTCCTCTCAAAATCGGCACTTTGATAAGGTTTTTCTTAGCGTCGCTAATACCTTTGGTTACAGCGGCTTGCACCTCTTTGGCTTTTCCCAAACCGTAGCCAACTACGCCATTTTCATTTCCGACCACAACAATGGCGGAAAAACTGAAGGCACGACCCCCTTTGGTTACTTTGGTAACACGATTCACAGCCACGAGTTTATCTTTGAACTCGATTTCGCTGGATTTTACTCTTTTTACGTTTGCGTCTGTCATAGTTTGGTTTGATTAAAATTTAAGTCCTCCTTCGCGGGCTGATTCCGCTAAAGCCTTTACTCGTCCGTGATACAAATAACCGTTGCGGTCAAAAACCACTGCTGTAATTCCGGTCTCTAACGCTTTGGTAGCAAGTGCCTTACCAAGCTCTTTGGAATTTTCGGTCTTAGTTCCTTTTTTAACAAAATCCTTGTCGCGTGATGAAACAGCAACCAACGTTTTTCCATCAGTGTCGTTGATAATCTGAGCATAGATATCTCTGTTGCTACGGAAAATCGACAAGCGTGGAACAGCCTCTGTACCTTTGATTTTCTTGCGAAGACGCATTTTGATGCGTTGCCTTCTATATTGTTTTGTAACTTGCATTTTTTTATTTGATATTGATTATTTACTTGCTGCTGATTTACCTGCTTTTCTACGTAATACCTCGCCAACAAACTTGATACCTTTTCCTTTGTACGGCTCAGGCTTGCGATACGAACGGATTTTTGCTACAACCAACCCCAACAATTCTTTGTCATGTGACGTCAACGTGAGCGTTGGATTTTTACCTTTTTCCGCTGTGGCTGTGGCGGTTACTTCTTTCGGCAATTCGATGAACAAACCGTGAGAATAACCTAACGACAAATCCAAAATTTGTCCTTCAACGGTTGCTTTGTAACCTACTCCGACAATTTCCAACGTGGTCGTAAATCCTTCGGACGTTCCTTTCACCATGTTGAAAACCAACGCACGATACAAGCCGTGAAGCGAACGATGGCGTTTTTGGTCGGTCGGACGAACAACAGTTGCCGTATTACCTTCGATTTCTAATTTGATATCCGGATCCATAGCGAGTTTCAGTTCGCCTTTGGGTCCTTTTACCGTAATTTCATTATTCGGAGCGACTTTGATTTCAACGCCGCTTGGGATGCTAATGGGTGCTTTTCCTATTCTTGACATAACTCTTCCTCCTACTGATTAGCTTACAAAACAAATTACTTCACCGCCTACACCTTGTACACGGGCTTCTTTATCGGTCATCAACCCCAAAGAGGTTGAAACGACAGCGATTCCCAAGCCGTTCAAAACACGAGGAAGATCCTCATGTGATGCGTATTTACGCAAGCCGGGTTTACTGATTCTTTCCAGCGAACGAATCGCCGACACTTTGGTTACCGGATGGTATTTCAAAGCGATTTTGATAGTGGGTTTCGGACCTTCTTCGAACTTATAGTTCAAAATGTATCCTTTTTCAAAGAGAATTTTCGTGATAGCACGCTTCATCTTTGAGGATGGCACTTCCACCACTTGGTGTTTTGCCATGATTGCATTTCTAACTCTCGTTAAAAAATCTGCGATGGGATCTGTTACCATTGTTTGTTAATTGTTTTTTGCAGAATCGTTCTGCGGATTTGACTTTTGATGACTCTATTGCATCAGAGTATCGGTTTTTTTATTTTCCGTAGGGGCGTATTGCATACGCCCTTGTGGGGATTTTTCATGGGGGCGTATGCAATACGCCCCTACAATATCGTTACCAGCTCGCTTTTTTCACGCCGGGGATGAGACCTGCAAGAGCCATTTCACGGAAGTTGATACGTGAAATGCCGAACGTACGCATGTATCCTTTCGGACGACCGGTGATTTTGCAACGGTTGTGCAAACGAACGGGTGATGCGTTTTTAGGAATATGCTGCAATGCCTCATAATCTCCTGCTTTTTTCAACGCTTCACGTTTGGCTGCATATTTTGCAACCATGCGTGCTCTCTTAACCTCTCTGGCTTTCATGGATTCTTTTGCCATAGTATTAGTTGTTTTTGATGAATGGCATACCAAATTCTCTCAACAATGCATGGGCTTCCTTGTCGGTGCCGGCATTAGTTACGAAAGTGATATCCATACCATTGATTTTGTTTACTTTATCGATGTCGATTTCCGGAAAAATGATTTGTTCGGTTACGCCAAACGTGTAATTTCCACGTCCGTCGAACCCTTTATCACTGATACCACGAAAATCTCTGATACGTGGGATTGACACCGTAATCAAACGATCCAAAAACTCGTACATTTTTTCTCCACGCAACGTTACACGAACGCCGATCGGCATTCCGGTACGAAGTTTGAAGTTCGAAATGTCTTTTTTCGATTTAGTCGGAACGGCTTTTTGTCCTGCGACTCTGGTCATTTCTTCGACGCCGAAATCAATGACTTTTTTATCTTCTTTAGCCTTGCCCAATCCTTGATTGAGACAAATTTTCGTCAAACGAGGTACTTGCATTACAGACTTGTAACCAAACTCTTTCATTAGATTGGGTGTTACCTCTTTGCGGTACTTTTCGGCTAATCTTGGTGTATACTTCATTACTTAATTACCTCCCCTGATTTTTTAGAATAGCGAACTAATTTTCCATGGTCGTCGGTTTTACGACCGATACGCGATGCAACTCCGTTATGAACCACCATAAGGTTGGAAACATGGACTGCAGCTTCTTTTTTCACGATGCCACCTTGCGGATTTTTGGCATTTGGCTTGGTATGCTTTGAAACAAAGTTAATACCTTCAACGATAGCACGTTGGTTTTTGACTTGAACCGAAAGCACTTTTCCCTCTTTGTTTCGGTCGTTTCCTGCCAAAACCTTCACTGTATCTCCTTTTTTGATATGTAATTTCATTTGGATAAATTTTTCGGTTTAGAGCACTTCGGGTGCAAGTGAGACAATTTTCATGAATTGCTTTTCGCGCAATTCGCGGGCTACGGGTCCAAAAATACGCGTTCCGCGCATTTCTTCGGTTGGTGAGAGTAGCACTACGGCGTTGTCGTCGAAACGAATATAAGAGCCATCTGCACGACGCACTTCTTTTTTCGTTCTCACAACTACCGCTTTAGTTACCGTTCCTTTTTTCACGTTTCCGGATGGAATGGCATCTTTAACTGTAACTACGATTTTGTCGCCTACGCTTGCATAACGGCGTCTTGTTCCTCCGAGAACTCGGATACAAAGCACGTTTTTCGCACCACTGTTATCGGCAACAGATAATCTTGATTCTTGTTGTATCATAACTATTTAACTCTTTCGATAATTTCAACTAATCTCCAGCATTTGTTTTTGCTCAATGGTCTGGTTTCCATGATTTTTACGGTATCTCCGATGTTACACTCGTTTTTTTCGTCGTGTGCCATGAATTTCGTGGATTTCTTCACGAATTTTCCGTACATCGGGTGTTTCACTTTGCGTTCAACAACGACCGTGATTGATTTGTCCATCTTGTTGCTGGCAACAAGACCAATTCTTTCTTTTCTTAAATTTCTTTCCATCATACAGGTTAGATTTATTTTGCTTGTTGTTCGGCAACTTCGCGTTTTTTCAATTCGGTTAATAATCGGGCGACTGTTTTTCTGTTTTCGCCGATTTTTCTGGGGTTATCCAAGGGTGAAATTGCATGATTCAATTTCAATCTGGTGAGGCTGTTTCTCTCCTCTACCAAACGTTCCCTGATTTCCGGGGTTGATAATTCTCTTACTACTTCTGCTTTCATTGCTTGTTTGATTTTGTCTGTTGGTTTGGGCGTATGTGATGCCCTTACATGGTATTTATTCGGCTACGTAATCGCGTCTTACGATAAATTTAGTTAAGATGGGTAATTTTTGTGCTCCCAAACGCATTGCCTCTCTGGCGATTTCTTCGGAAACACCTTCTGTTTCGAACAAAATCCGTCCCGGAGTTACACGAGCCACGAAGTATTCCGGAGCACCTTTTCCTTTACCCATACGGACTTCGTTAGGTTTTTTGGTAATCGGTTTATCCGGGAATATACGAATCCACATTTGTCCCTCACGTTTCATATAACGTGTGATAGCTTGACGAGCGGCTTCAATTTGGCGTCCTGTGATCAGGGCGGTATCCAAAGCCTTCAAGCCAAACGAGCCAAAAGCTATTTCAGCACCACGTTTGGTGTTGCCTTTCATCACGCCTTTGAACTGTTTTCTGAACTTGGTTTTTTTAGGTTGTAACATTATTGTTGAATTGTTGAATTGTTTAACTGTTTAATTAGTTGAGTTGGTTGTTTGTGAACCGTGAACTGTGAGGTTCACGCTTCACGCTTAGTTCTTAACTCTTTGGTTGTGCTTTTCTGCGTCCTTCTCCGCCACCTCTACGTTCGCCGCCTCTACCTCTACCACGACCTTCTCCGCCTCTGCGTTCGCCGCCTCGTTCGTTTGTTGAAGGTTTGTCGGTACTGATTCCGCTGAATGCCGGAACAATTTCGCGTTTACCGTAAACGATACCTTTACATATCCACACTTTGATACCCAAACGTCCGTAAGTTGTGTGAGCTTCCGCCAAAGCGTAGTCGATGTCGGCACGCAAGGTATGAAGTGGAGTACGACCCTCTTTGAAGTGTTCGGTACGTGCCATTTCAGCACCACCCAAACGCCCTGAGATTTGCACTTTGATACCTTCTGCACCCATACGCATGGCAGACGAAATCGCTGTTTTAATCGCTTTTCTGTACGATACACGACCTTCCAGCTGACGAGCCACAGACATGGCTGTGAGCAAAGCATCTAATTCCGGACGTTTCACTTCGGAAATGTTGATTTGAATCTCTTTTTGAGTAACTTTTTTCAATTCCTCTTTGAGTTTATCAACCTCAGAACCTGCTTTTCCGATAATCATACCCGGACGAGCCGCATGAATTGTAACGGTTACAAGTTTCAACGTACGTTCGATATTGACTTTGGCAATACCGGCTTTCGTCAAACGAGCGTTAACATATTTACGAATTTTATCGTCTTCGACCAATTTGTGTTCAAAGCGTTTGCCGCCAAACCAATTGGAGTCCCATCCGCGGATGATACCTACTCTGTTTCCTATCGGGCTTGTTTTTGTTCCCATATTAATTATCTGATTCTGTTGGTTCTACTTCTTTTACTTCACTCGCCGCTTTAAGTTGTTCGGCACGACTTCCCAACACGACAGTGATGTGATTCGAGCGTTTGCGGATACGATATCCACGACCTTGCGGAGCCGGACGAAGGCGTTTGAGCATACGACCACCATCAACGAAAAGTTCTTTGATGTAAAGTTGTGCATCTTCCATGCGAGTGCCTTCATTTTTTTGTTGCCAATTAGCGATAGCCGAACGCAGCAATTTGTGCATTTTCGGAGCCGCCTCTCTATGGCTGAATTGCAGGATATTCAAAGCTTTTTCTACATCTAAGCCACGAATTAGATCTGCTGTCAAGCGCGTTTTTCGGGGTGAAGTCGGATTATCCACCAATTTGGCAACATACATTGTCTTTTTGGCTTCTTTGCGAGCTTCGGCGCTATTGTGTTTTCTTGATCCCATAATATTATTTTTTACCTTTATCTTTATTTCCGGCGTGACCGCGGAATATACGTGTTGGGGCGAATTCGCCTAATTTATGTCCTACCATATTTTCAGTAATGAAAACAGGGATAAACTTGTTTCCATTGTGAACAGCGATGGTCTGTCCAACGAAATCCGGAGAAATCATCGAAGCACGCGACCATGTTTTGATGGTTACTTTTTTCTTACTTTCCTGTGCTGCGAGAACTTTTTTCTCGAGGCTGTGGTGGATATAAGGTCCTTTTTTAAGTGAACGACTCATAATATACTATTTTTTACGTCTTTCGATGATGAATTTATTGGATTGATTTTTGTTTTTGCGAGTTTTGTAGCCTTTTGCGGGGATACCTTTGCGAGAGCGTGGGTGTCCGCCGGTTGCACGACCTTCACCACCGCCCATTGGGTGATCTACGGGGTTCATTGCTACAGGACGAGTACGCGGACGGCGACCTAACCAGCGAGAACGTCCGGCTTTTCCGGATACTTCCAATTGGTGGTCGATGTTTGAAGTAACGCCGATAACTGCCTTACAAGCTTGCAACATTTTCCGCATTTCTCCGGAAGGCAGTTTGATGACGGCATATTTATCTTCACGACTCATCAGTTGAGCGTTAGTTCCGGCACTGCGCGAAATTTTCGCACCTTGTCCCGGACGAAGTTCAATGCTGTGAATTACGGTTCCGAGTGGGATTTCGCTCATAAATAAAGCGTTTCCTACGTCGGGAGATGCACCTTTACCACTCATAAGAGTTTGTCCTACTTTCAAACCGTTTGGTGCGATGATATAACGTTTTTCTCCATCTGCATAAACAAGCAAAGCGATACGAGCCGTACGATTCGGGTCATATTCGATAGTTGTTACGGTTGCAGGGATTCCGTCTTTGTCGCGTTTGAAATCAATGATACGGTAACGTTGTTTATGTCCGCCACCCATGTAGCGCATAGTCATTTTACCGCGATTGTTTCTACCTCCCGATTTTCTGGCGGGTGCCAATAAGCTTTTCTCCGGCGTTGAAGTTGTAATTTCTTCGAACGTGCTTGCCAATTTGGTGCGTTGGCCCGGTGTTGTTGGTTTGAATTTCTTTAGTGCCATTTCTTAGATGCTGCTGTAAAAGTCAATATTTTCTCCTTCTGCCAAAGTAACGACTGCTTTTTTGAATGCATTCGTACGACCTTTGAGAAACCCTGCTTTGGTATAACGGGATTTCACTTTTCCTGCGTAACTAATGGTATTCACATCAGTCACTTTGACGTTGTAAAAATCTTCGATTGCTTTCTTGATTTCTACCTTGTTCGCCTTTTTGTCTACGATGAATCCGACACGATTCAACTTCTCTGTGAGATGCGTCATCTTCTCGGTTACTATCGGTTTTAGAATTATGCTCATTTTGCTCTGTTTTTTGAGTCTTTGTAACTAATTAATTTTCAGTGTAAAAACTGTTTAAGGCGTCTATTGCTTCCTCCATAAACAGCAGATTGTTGGCGTTCATAATATCATAAGTGTTTAGATCTCTGACATTTACAACTTTAATCTGCGGTAAATTTCGGGACGACAAAGATACGAAATTATTTTGAGAATTACAAATCAAAAGTGATTTTTTTTCAAAAATATTTAAATTTGTCATAATTTCCACCATTTTTTTGGTTTTTGGAGCCTCGAATGTGAAGTTTTCAACGACCATCAAACCATCTTTTTGTGCTTTGTAGGTCAAGGCTGATTTTCTTGCCAAACGTTTCAATTTTTTATTCAATTTGAAACGATAGTCGCGAGGTTGTGGTCCAAAGATACGTCCACCGCCACGAAGTAGTGGAGATTTGATACTTCCGATACGTGCACCGCCACCACCTTTTTGTTTGCGGAGTTTACGTGTTGATCCGGTGATTTCCCACTTTTCTTTTGACTTATGTGTACCTTGACGTTGGTTTGCCAAATACTGTTTCACGTCCAAATAAATGGCGTGGTCGTTAGGCTCAATACCTACAATTTCGTCGCTGAGGTTAACCTTTTTTGCGGTTTCTTTTCCCTCAATGTTTAATACTTTTAGCTCCATCTTTCTAATTTTACGTATGAACCGTTAGGACCAGGAACTGATCCTTTTACGAGAACGAGATTTTTCTCCGGTACGAGTTTAACAATTTGCAGGTTGATCATTTTTCGGTATTGATTACCGGTTTGACCAGCCATTTCTTTTCCTTTGAATACGCGGGCGGGATACGATGCCGCACCGATAGAACCCGGTGCACGCAAGCGGTTGTGCTGACCACGTGTACTTTCACCAACACCACCAAATCCGTGACGTTTCATTACCCCTTGAAAGCCTTTTCCTTTGGTAACTCCGGCTACATCGATGAATTCGCCTTCAACGAATACCTCAACGCCAATGGTTTCTCCGTGAGATTTACGACTTCCCTCTTCGAAACGCGTAAACTCCATCGAAACTTTCTTGGGAGTGGTGTTCGCCTTAGTGAAGTGTCCTTTCAAGGCTTTGGGTGTGTTTTTTTCTTTTTTCTCGTCAAAAGATAATTGAATGGCATCATAACCATCAATTTCCTTTGATTTTACTTGTGTTACAACACAAGGACCAGCTTGGATCACAGTGCACGGCACATTTTTGCCGGAGGCATCCCAGACACTAGTCATTCCGATTTTTTTTCCAATTAATCCGGACATATCTTTATCTTGTTTAGTTGTTTAATTCTTGAATTACACTTTGATTTCTACTTCGACACCACTCGGCAATTCGAGTTTCATCAGTGCATCAATCGTTTTTGAACTGCTGCTGTAAATGTCGATAAGACGTTTGTACGCAGACATTTCGAACTGTTCGCGTGATTTTTTGTTGACAAATGTCGAACGGTTGACCGTAAAGATTTTTTTGTCTGTCGGCAATGGGATTGGTCCACTGATTACGGCTCCCGTTGATTTCACGGTTTTAACGATTTTTTCGGCTGACTTGTCAACCAAGTTGAAATCGTAGGATTTGAGTTTCATTCTGATTCTTTGGCTCATATCAAATGTATTTAGTGTGCGTTTTTAATTATTTCGTCTGCTATATTTTTAGGTGCTTCGGCGTGATAGGCATATTCCATCGTCGAACTTGCACGTCCGGAGGTAATGGTGCGTAATGCGGTTACATAGCCGAACATCTCTGCTAACGGCACTTTCGCTTTCACGGATTGTCCGCCGAATTTTGCACCTACATTTTCCAAAATCCCGCGACGACGGTTCAAATCTCCTGTAACATCGCCCACATTGGCATCGGGGGTTTCAACTTCTACCTGCATAATCGGTTCAAGGAGAATCGATTGTGCCTTGCGAGCCGCCTCTCTGAAACCAATTCTCGCACAAAGTTCAAACGACAATGCATCGGAATCCACTGCATGGAAACTGCCGTCAATAACGCGAACTTTGAACCCTTCGAGCGGATAACCTGCCAATACGCCGTTGTCCAAGCAAGATTTGAAACCTTTTTCGATTGCAGGCATATATTCTTTCGGGATATTTCCACCTTTCACTTCGCTTTCGAATTGCAAACCTTTAATACCCTCGTCATTGGGCGAAATTTCAAAGATAATATCTGCAAATTTACCACGTCCGCCGGTTTGTTTTTTGTAAACTTCGCGATGCTGAACCGCTTTTGTAATTGCCTCTTTGTAAGCTACTTGCGGACGACCTTGATTACATTCCACTTTGAATTCGCGTTTCATTCTATCCAAAAGCACGTCCAAGTGCAGTTCGCCCATACCGCTGATGATGGTTTGTCCGGAATGTTCGTCGGTTTTCACTGTAAACGTTGGGTCTTCCTCTGCAAGTTTAATCAATGCGGCGGTCATCTTGTCAATGTCCGCTTGGGTCAACGGTTCTACGGAAATCGAGAGCACTGGATCCGGGAAACTCATAGATTCGAGGATAATCGGGTGATTTTCGTCACAAAGTGTATTTCCGGTTTTGATTTCCTTGAAACCTACGGCAGCACCGATGTCTCCCGCTTCGATGAAATCAATTGGATTTTGCTTATTGGAGTGCATTTGCATGATTCGCGAAATGCGTTCTTTTTTTCCTGTTGAAGCGTTCAGCACGTACGAACCTGCGTCCAAACGACCGGAGTACACGCGGAAAAATGCGATACGTCCTACGAACGGGTCTGTTGCGATTTTGAATGCCAATGCCGAAAACGGTTCTTTCGGGTCCGGTTTGCGGGTTTCCTCTCGGTCTGTTTTCGGGTTGACACCTGCAACGGCTTCAACATCCAACGGACTTGGCAAGTAACGTATAATGCCGTCCAACAAACGTTGAATACCTTTATTTTTGAATGCTGATCCACACATTACCGGCGTAATTTTCATCTCAATCGTTGCCTTACGCACCATTTCAATAACTTCGTCTTCGGTAATGGAATTGGGGTTTTCAAAGAATTTTTCCATCAAATGGTCAGCCTCCTCAGCTGCACCTTCGAACAATTTCAAGCGAAATTCATCTACGGTTTCTTTCAAATCATCGGGAACCGGCACTTCGTGCATGGTAACCCCTTTATCATCGTCCCAAATAAAAGCTTTATTCGAAATCAAATCAACAACACCAACAAACGATTCTTCTTGTCCGATAGGGATTTGCAGAGGAATCGGGTTTGCTCCGAGTTTTTCTTTAATTTGACCTATTACGTTGAAAAAATCCGCTCCTACGCGATCCATTTTATTGATGAA
Source organism: Bacteroidales bacterium (assembly GCA_009777915.1). GTDB lineage: Bacteria > Bacteroidota > Bacteroidia > Bacteroidales > P3 > WRKV01. The sequence goes on from WRKV01000020.1 coordinate 23,041, forward strand.
AGCGATACGCGGCACTTGATATTTGTTCGCTTGACGCCAAACCGTTTCGGATTGCGGTTGCACGCCACCCACTGCACAAAACAGTGCAACGGCACCATCGAGAACACGCAACGAACGCTCTACTTCCACAGTAAAATCAACGTGTCCGGGTGTATCAATCAAATTAATTTTATATTCCTCTCCGTTATAGTCCCAAAATACGGTTGTTGCAGCAGACGTAATCGTAATTCCACGCTCTTGCTCCTGTGCCATCCAGTCCATCGTTGCCGAGCCTTCGTGAGTTTCGCCAAGTTTATGACTTTTACCGGTATAAAAAAGGATACGCTCCGACGTGGTTGTTTTTCCCGCGTCGATGTGTGCCATAATGCCGATGTTACGTGTATAGTTTAGGTCTGCCATTTTAATTTGTTGTTCGTCATTCCGAACGTAGTGAGGAATCTGTTTGCTGACGGTTTTCTCGCTTCGCTCGAAATGACGTCTATAAATAAAGACACAAAAGCCGATTCTGACGACTTCTGTGTCTTATTGTTTTTATCTAAAGTGTGCAAACGCTTTGTTTGCTTCTGCCATACGGTGCGTATCCTCTTTCTTTTTGAATGCTGCACCTTCTTCTTTGTACGCTGCCATAATTTCGCCGGCTAATTTGAGTGCCATTGATTTTTCGTTACGTTTACGTGCAAATCCGATAAGGTGTTTCATACCGATGGACTGCTTACGATCCGGACGGATTTCCGTAGGGATTTGGAAGTTTGCACCACCGATACGGCGACTTTTCACTTCCACAGACGGGGTAACGTTTGCAAGTGCTTTTTTCCACACTTCGAGTCCGTCTTCTTTGGTTCTTTCAGCTACAACGTCGATTGCGTTATAGAAAATTTCATGTGCCAAATTCTTTTTTCCTTTCAACATAATGTTGTTGATGAATTTGGTTACGATTTGCTCTCCGAATTTGGGGTCGGGCAAAATGACCCGTTTTTTTGGTTTTGATTTTCTCATGTCTTCAATAAATTTGGTTTAACAGAGGCACATGATTTGGTGTGCATGTTGCTTTATTTACTCACGGTGTTTTTGGGTGGCGATGCCATAACCGGGTTCTTATTTACAATTCACTATTTACTATTTACTATTTGGCGGAGCGTAAATTGTACATTGTAAATTGTACATTGTAAATTCCCTTTACCCTGCCGTGTTTTATTTTTTCTTAGGACGTTTTGTGCCATACTTCGATCTGCGTTGATTTCTTCCATCGACACCTGCTGTATCCAATGCACCGCGAATGATGTGATAACGAACACCCGGTAGATCTTTCACACGACCACCACGAATCATCACGATGGAGTGTTCTTGCAGGTTGTGCCCTTCTCCCGGTATGTAGGCGTTCACCTCTTTTTGGTTGGTGAGTTTAACACGTGCAACTTTACGCATTGCAGAGTTAGGTTTTTTAGGTGTTGTGGTGTACACACGTACACACACTCCGCGTCTTTGCGGACACGAATCCAATGCAGGAGACTTACTTTTGTCGACAAGTTTTGTGCGACCTTTGCGAACTAATTGTTGAATTGTTGGCATTAGTAATTGGTTTTGTTATTTTTCTATTTTTTGATCCCATTTTTCAATTTGGGGGTGCAAAGTTACGAATAATTTTTGAATTATGCAAGTTTTTTGTTATTTTTTTTTTGAGCTCTATTTATTAATACTTTTTTTGAGAGCAAAAAAAGTATTCAAAAAAAGCCGCTGGCGCGGGCTTGTAGCCCGTGCCATAATTAGGCACCGTTTATTTCCTAATACTTTTTTTGAGAGCAAAAAAAGTATTCAAAAAAACTCTTTGCAGGATTTATTTTTATTACTTTTTTGAGCCCAAAAAAGTAACCAAAAAAGGCTTGCAGGAAATATGTCGCCGCTCCGCTCT
>WRKV01000021.1 GCA_009777915.1 Bacteroidales bacterium
GTCTGGAATCGGCAGAAATAATTTCTCCATTGATTTTCGCCGCCAATCGTGTAGCGTAATGCGTTTTCCCGCAAGCCGTCGGTCCTAAAACAGTAATCATGGTGCAAAGGTTTATTTGAGTTTTTTCTGATCCTTTTTCTGACCAAGTTGTTTGGCATTTTTTGAAGTGATAACTGTTCCGCCTCGTTGTTCAATTTCCAAACGAGCGATTTTGGCTACATTTGCTCCTTCATGTGCAATTACAGCACTTTCTGCTAAATTTTGAGGTTTATTTTGGGTAGAAAGTTCAGTTGCTGTTGCTTCCGAAAGCATATTGATAATTAGCTCAAGATTAGTCATATTATCTCGCAAATTTTCTTTTTTGAGATTTTTATGTTTTCGGTATTGCTTGGTCGTCATATCACTCCAAGTTTTGGTCATTAAATCAGTCAACAAAGCGTATTCCTTACCTTGTTTTACGCCGGCTTTGTCCCATTCGTCGGTCAGTGCCTTGCGAACTTCAATGGATTTGATCCGTTGATTAATCCAATTCTCCGAATAACCTAATTGACGATAATTTTGGATTGCTCTGTCAATAGAAAATTCGGGATCCATTGTTTCGTCAATTCGTTCTCTACCCACTCGTGCCAACCACATTTTGAACGGCTCGGCTTTTGGCGACGGAACAGACTGTATTAAGCGTAGAATTTGCTCGGTATCAGCGACATCTGTAAATCGCATTTTACCATCCGGAGCGAGTAATTTCAGTTGGTTAGTATTTGTAACCAGTTCAAATTCGTTTTTCAAGTGGTTACAATTTGTAACCACTTCAGAAAACAGTTCGCTACCTTCTTGTTTTAATCTGAATTTTAACACCTTCCAATAATTGCGAACTTTTTTATAGTCCGGCTGGTCAGTTAAAATGGCAATAACATCCAATATCGAAAACCACCATTTTTCCTGTTCTTCGTCCCAAACAGAACGAACATTATTTTTTCCGAATAGTTGTATTTTATTTTTCATATTCTTTGGTTTTGATTCTACAAAGGTACAAAATTTTTTGGAATTTTGTTAATATCTTTTCTCAAAAAGCATTGCACGAATAGACGATTTTTTGTAACTTTGCGGAAAATCTGTAAGGGCGATGCATGCCTCGCCCCTACAAAAAACTTCTACCATGAAAGCACTTCTGATTTTTTTATTAGTAAATTTTGTATATTTGAACGCCCATTGTCAGACAAGTGAAAGGTTTAATTACGAGATAAGTCGATTTAATGATATGCGATATGTTATATCCTTAAAGTCAGAGGCATCGATCTCGAAAAATGCAAGATCAGTGCCTGGTGGCTTTGTAGATGAACAAAATAAGAAGAAATTTAGCGAAACCTTTCATTCCATTGTTGAAAAATCCATCCCTATAGAGAAAAGGCAAAGAATAACTGGGGGAGTGTTTGTTGAAATTATATTCTTGCTCACTGGAGAAGTTTCAAGAATCAGGATGTATTCACTTAAAGAAAACTTGGAGGTTCTTAATGAAGATGTTTTATACGCTTTGTTTAGTAACTTGCAGGAGTTGAAAATAGATATGTCTAAATATGAACTCTTGTATCCTCCAACTTGGGGGGATAAAGATATAGATGACTTCATTGCATGGACGTTTCCATTAAAGCAAAAAGAGTAACATATGGAGAATGGATGACCCGCTGGCGCGGATTTGTAATCCGTGCCAACACCCCGTTGGGCTGAGGCTGTGCCTCAGTCCGTCTATACAAGCAGGCTTTGCCTGCGACACTAAAACAAGAACGAATGACAGACCAAACATACATAAATCGCAATGCAGGTAGAACCTGCAAGGATAGTCCGACTGAGGCGAAGCCTCAGCCGAACGGGGGTATGAAAAGATATCTTTTTTTGATGTTAGTTTTTTTTGTAAGTTTGTTAAACGGACAAAATGAAATTGACACGCTACAAACAATTTCGGGCATAATAACGGACGAGCAAGGCATTCCAATACCTTTCGCATCTGTTTTTATAGAAGACACAACACTAATTTCACGGCAGCGTTTACAATGTTATTGTTCTGAAATTGAAAGAAATCGAGTTTTTATTGTTGGTAACGAACGAAATCCTAAAACAATAACGCATACGGATTGGGATGGAAACTTCTCTTTAAATGTTCCAAAAAATTCAGTTATAGAAATCGCTTTTGTTGGCTTTGAACGGCAAAGAATTCCTATTAAAAATCTACAGAAAATCAACGTGACTTTAGAATCAAATATGATAGCGTTAGATGAAATTGTTCATTTTGGGCCAAAAAAACCTTCTGAACTTCTTGACTGCTCAAACTATGATTTTTTGAAAAAATTAGGTGCGTCTTTTGTAGAAGTAACAAGCGGGATAGACACTATCAAGCCTTTTCAAATTACTAATAAATAATGGGTTGCTTTATTCATTATTCTTTGTTATTTCGTTTTTTATTCGTATCTTTGCGGAAAATCTGTATGGGCGATGCATGTCTCGCCCCTACAAAAAACTTCTACCATGAAAGCACTTCTGATTTTTTTATTAGTAAATTTTGTATATTTGAACGCCCATTGTCAGACAAGTGAAAGGTTTAATTTCCAAACAAGTGATGATAATAATGCAGGATATACGATAAGTTTAAAATTGGAAAAGCCCTTATCTAAGAATTCAAGAGTTGCAGGAGGTCGTTTTATTGATGAGCCAAGCAAGAAAAAAATGCAAGAGACATTCCATTCCATTGTTGAAAAATCAATTCCGACAGAAAAATTACAAAAACTTATAGGAAGAACATTTGTCAGCATTAATTTTTCGCTTGCAGGGAAAGCAATACAAGTTAGAGTCCATACACTAAAGGAAAATATGGAAGTCTTTGACGAAGACAATTTATATACTCTATTTAGTAATTTGCTGAATATGGAAGTAGATATGTCAACGTATGAAATCACTTGGACTCAAGACCCTGAAGACTTTTTGGCGTGGATGTTTACATTATAATCCCGTTCGGCGGCGATTCCGATCGCCGCTGTACGTCCTCTTTACAACCTCAAGCCAACGGGAGATCTAAAAAAATAATTAAATCCTAGTTTCTCGGTAAGAAAGTATCGAAAACGAGAATTTTCAGCCAATTTTTCAGTTTGGCACGGTTTTTGCTGTATAATTTATAGAAAGGAGGGAAATTATGACAAAAACCAATGAAACTTTTGAAGAAACCAATGAAACTTTCGAAGAAGATTCGTTCAATCAATTGGAAATAGACCTAAAAGAAACGCAGGATAAATATCTCCGATTGAACGCAGAATTTGATAATTTCCGAAAACGAAATCAAAAAGAACGTCTGGAACTTATCAAATTTGCCTCAGAATCGGTAATTTTGTCACTTTTGCCCGTTTTGGACGATTTTGACCGTGCGTTGCCGTTAATTTCTGACGAAACGACCAGATCCGGCGTTGAATTGATATACACCAAATTGAAATCTACCCTCGAATCGGAAGGTTTGAAAATGATGGAAACCCAAGGCGTTGAATTTAATGCGGATTTGCACGAAGCCATTGCTCAAACGCCGGTCAACAACAAAAAAGAAAAAGGACTCATCATCGACGAAATTCAATGCGGATATTATTTGAACGACAAGGTGATTCGTCATGCAAAAGTTATTGTAGGAAGTTAAGTTTATGGCAAAAAGAGACTACTATGAAGTGTTGGGTGTAAGCAAATCTGCCACCGCCGATGAGATGAAAAAGGCTTATCGCAAGTTGGCAATGGAACACCATCCCGACCGCAATCCCGGCGATAAAGCTGCAGAGGAGAAATTCAAAGAGGCGGCTGAGGCTTATGATGTGCTTTCTACGCCTGAGAAAAAAGCCAAATACGACCAGTTCGGTCATGCCGGAATGGGTGCCAATGCCGGCTACGGTCCGGGAGGCATGAATATGGACGATATTTTTGCGCATTTTGGAGATATTTTTGAATCTGCGTTTGGCGGAAGTTTTGGCGGAGGACATTTTCATCAATTCACCGGAGGGTTCGGTAGCAGTGGTCGGCGTCAGCAACAACGTCGTCGGACGAATCGCGGTACAGACCTGCGTGTGCGTGTCAAACTTTCTCTCGAAGAGATTCAAAAAGGGGTTGAGAAAAAAATCAAAGTTCGCAAAAAAATCGCTTGCGATACGTGTGGCGGGACCGGTGCAGCCTCGAGAGATGCGTTCAAAACTTGCGAAACGTGTAAAGGTATGGGGCAAGTAACCCGCGTGACCAATACGTTTATCGGTCAGATGCAACAGACTTCGGTATGTCCGACCTGTCAAGGCGAAGGGAGAATTATCACTCAAAAATGTAAAAAATGCAACGGCAACGGCGTTATGGAAGGCGAGGAAATTATCACCATTCGTATTCCGGCGGGCGTTGAAAACGGTATGCAACTTTCCATTCCCGGAAAGGGCAATGCGGCTGTGCATGGCGGAATGGCGGGCGATTTGATTGTGTTGGTGGAAGAACTCGAACATCCGATTTTCGAACGCGTTCAACACAATTTGCACTACAATTTGTTTGTGAATATCACCGAAGCCGTTTTGGGCGAATCCGTTGAGGTTCCTACGTTAGACGGAAAAGTTCGGGTGAAAATTGATGCCGGTACACAGTCCGGGAAATTGCTACGCTTACGCGGAAAAGGCTTGCCTGCAATGAACAGCTACGGAACCGGCGACATCATTATTTGTGTGAACATTTGGACGCCGCAAAGTGTAACCAAAGAAGAAAAAGAACTTTTGGAAAAACTTCGCAAATCGCCGAATTTCAAGCCTAATCCGAAAAATCAAAAAAACAATAAAGGCTTTTTTGACCGAATTAAAGATTATTTTGGCGGATAATTTCGGCTTTTTCATTTCAAAAATAATTCGTATCTTTGCAAAATCATGCCAAACCTTAACGTCCATATCAAGCGTTATTCCCCCGTCGATTCTGCGATGTGGGACACTTTTGTAGATCGGTCTAAAAACGGCACGTTTTTGCACAAACGGGCATACATGGATTATCATGCGGATCGTTTTGAGGATTTTTCGTTGATGTTTTTTGCAAACAACAACTTAGTTGCGATTTTGCCGGCAAACCAAAACGATAAAATTTTGTATTCGCATCAAGGTTTGACTTACGGCTCTTTGCTTGTTTCTACGGATATTTCACAAGGTTTGGTGATGGCGATTTTTGATGAATTAAGGTCGTTTTTGAAGTCGCAAAATTTCGAAAAATTATATTACAAAGTTGTTCCTGCAATTTATCACAAATATCCGTGTGAGGAGGATTTGTATGCATTGTTTCGACACGATGCATCATTAGTTGCACGTGCTTGTTCGACCACTATTTGCATCGGCAAACCTAATGCTTCCTCGCGTCTGAAGCGGGTTTCGAGACGTTCCGAGAAACATCGGCTGCGTTATGAAATCCTTTCGAATGTGAATGCATTTTGGCACATCATTGAAGAAAATCGCATGCGAAAACGTAGTATCACACCGGTGCATTCGCAGGAGGAAATCAATCTTTTGCAATCGCTGTTTCCTCAGCAAATTCAGTCGGTTGCGGTGTTTGCCGACCATGAGGTAGTGGCAGGAGGCGTGGTGTATTTGGTGAATGATGTGGTGCATTTGCAGTATGCGTCAGCATCTCCGAAAGGGGAAAATATACATGCGGGAGATTTTCTGTACAGCCTGTTTATTCACACATTGTTTCCCGATCATCGCTATTTTGATTTCGGAATTTCGACCGAGAACGGCGGACAAATTTTGAACGAAGGGCTTATTGCACACAAGGAGGAATTCGGCGGAAACACGGTGGTTTACGACCATTATGAAATCATTTTGTAAGGGTATCCTGCGATTGTATCGCAACCTCATCTATCGACAATTCAATTGAAAAATCACCGATATGTGAAAGTTGAATTTTCAAGGTGTGTTTACCTTTGTGTTGGATAATTTCTCCGGAAATGCCTTTGAATTGTCCGTTTTGAATCGTTACGAAAGTCCCGACAGGCAAGGGTTTGTTAGAAAATTCAACCTGCCGATCGTTTGCTTTTTCGATAAAATCTTGGAAGCGTTGCATTTCCGCATCGGAGATCCAAACCGGCACATGATTATGTTTCAAAAACCTTGAAACGCCCGGTGTTTGTAGGATTTTCAGGTGTTCGTTTTTGTTGGTTTTCGCAAAAACATAACCCGACACCACCACCGCATCGACCCATTTTTTACGATCGCTCCATTGTCGGAGTTGTTTTTGAATAGGCAAATAAACGGTTATTTGGTTTTTTTCAAGCCTTTCGGCAACTTTTTTTTCCGTTCGAGACGCCACATGTACCACGTGCCACTGTTTTTCCATAGTGCAAAGATACGAAAATTTTTGAATATTCAGATATTTTTCGTAACTTGTTGATTATCAAGCGTTTTTGCGGAAAGACAGGGATTCGAACCCTGGAAGCCCTTTTGAGGCTTACACACTTTCCAGGCGTGCGCCTTCGACCAACTCGGCCACCTTTCCGTTCGCTTTCGGACTGCAAAGATACAAAAAAAAAATGAACCGTGCAAGTTTTCAAACTTTCACCGTTTTTTTTATTTCGGTTTTTATGATGTATTTCATTTTTTTTTCGTATCTTTGCAAATTGTTTGCTCGTTAAAACCAAAAAACATGAGACAGCCCGAACTTGGCATAAAAATAACCGAACTCAGAAAAGCCAAAGGCTTAACACAAGCTGAATTTGCCGACCTGTGCGATGTTGGAAAAGCAACCTTGCAAAGAATAGAAAACGGCCAGGTCTCTCCAAGGGCTTACACCGTTAAGACGATTTTTGCAGCACTCGGTGCAGAGATGCCGCCAACGACATCTCTACCATCCAATCTGAAATCGAAAATCAACACCAAGAAAAACGTGGCGATTTTCGTAACAACGATAGTGGGGATAGCCATAGGATTGTTTTTTCTGTTGACCGGCAAAAAAGGCGAAAATTTTAATCCGGGCAACCTGCAAACCAGCCATTTCACAGAAATTAACACCGAAGTGCCCAACGTGCCTCAAGAGGTACGAATAGTCAAACTTGTAGAAACGCAAGACGACCATATTTTTTTCGATCAAGGTACGTTTGAGGACGGAAGGCTAAACGTTTCGTTGCCTGAAGACATGTTGTCGAAATTTGTTTATACCATATTGAGGAGGCATCCCAACATAACCAAAAGCAATGAAAATGCCCGCTTTGCCATTGCGAAGTTAGAAGGCTACGACGAGCAGGGAAACCTCATAGGACGGTTTGAATACCACAGCAGCGAAAAAGAAATCACGACCTTGTTCATCTATGCCGACCGAGATGTGAGTTTAATCGGAATCGACAACAGCAACGACATCTGGGGGACGGCTCTAAAAGAGGGCTGGAACAAGGTATTTTTGGAAGAAATCGGCGAGGGCATCAGCTCCCTCTCCACTGCCCATCCGGGTGAGGAAATGCGGTGGTCGTTTCGCAAAGCGAAGGATGATTGAGCCCCTTTTTACCAAATAATTTGTAAAATTTCGTTTTTTTTTGTATCTTTGCAAAAAGTTTCAGTATCATGCTCGACAAAGAATTCAAATATTTTCTTGACCACCAAGATGAGTTGGTAAAGGAATACAATCATCGCTTTATCGTGATTATTGGCGAGGCTGTCGTTGGCGATTACGACGACTACGAACAGGCTTTATTTGAGTCTGTAAAAAAATACACTCCCGGCACTTTTTTGATACAGGAATGTGCAGCCGGAGAGGAAGTTTATACAGATACATTTCTTTCACGAGTAATTTTTGCCTAACCTATGCCGAAAAAAGACATTATCGTACACGCCATTACCAGCAAGGAAAAAGGCATCGTCAGGAGCATTGTAACACCTGTTGAATTAACAAACGTATTTTCCGGTAAGAGTGTAAAGACCAAAGGAATTTGGGACACCGGAGCAACCGGCTCTGTGATTACAAAAGCAATGGCGAAGGAGTTAGATCTGCAATCTTATGGAAAAAGGAAGGTGCGTGGTGTACATGGGCTTAAAGATGTTGATGAGTATTTTGTAAATATAACGCTCAACAACAAAAATATCACATTAAACACTCGTGTAACCGAATGCTCCGAACTTTCTGCCGATGGCAGCGTTGGCTTGCTCGTTGGAATGAATGTGATTACAAATGGCGATTTCGCCGTAACCAACTACAAAGGTAACACAACAATGTCTTTCCGAGTGCCGTCTATGGAAAATATCGATTTTTTGCAAGAGTAAAATTGGCTATTTCAAAAACTTTCCTTCGGAAACCATAAACTGATCTGAAAAATTAACTAAATACACCGTTTCTGTCGCACGTGTGATGGCGGTATACAACCAACGTAAAAATTCCGCATTCAACATTTCATCGGTGAAATATCCCATATCCACAAATATCGCTTTCCATTGTCCGCCTTGGGTTTTGTGAGCCGTGAGGGCGTAAGCAAATTTAACTTGCAACGCATTCAAATACGGATTTTGTTTGATGGCTGCAAAACGGTTTCGTTTGTTCGGAATATGTTCGTAATCTTTACTCACTTCGCTCCAAAGTCGCGAAGAATCTTTGTAAGATAGAGCAGGTGTTTCTGCGGAAATCGTATCTAAAAGTAATTTGACATCTAAATTGGGTTCATCGGGATAATCCGTCAAACGCAAACTTACATTCGCAAATCGAAAACCGTACATGTCCTCAAACCCGCGAATACGTTGAATTTCGAGCATATCGCCGTTAGCGATAAATCCAATGTCGGACGTTTCGGGCAACCAAAAATAATTGTTTCTTAAGGTCATCATCAAATCTCCGCCGGATAACATTTCCTCCCGAAATAACAAGCGATTCCGAACTTCTTGATTGAATAAATTTGCACGTTTATTCGAACGTGTAACAATCGCAATTTCATCGATGGCATACTTGGAATGAGCCGTATTCAAGGCATCTTCGAGTTCCGAACCGTCAATTTTTTTGATGTCGGTATAATGATTCAAATCGAATAAGGGTAATGAAAAATCATGCGTTGCTAATTTAATTCGCAACATCGTTGCATTATACAAAACGCCTGAATCTTGCGATTGACGGACAACTTCACGCATTTCCTCCGAAAAAATTTCACAATCAAACGTATGTTGCATAAATTCCAAATCCAACGCCGGACTCATGTCGAGCCCAACCGGCGGGAGTTGTGCGGTGTCGCCAACCAAAACTAATTTGCAATTTATTCCGCTATGAACATAATTTACCAAATCTTCCAAAAGGCTACGAATAGCGAAAATACTGCTTTCCGGAGAAATGTTGAGGTCAGGAATCATGGAGGCTTCATCGACAATAAAAATGGTGTTGCGATGCGGATTTTTTTGCAACGTCATGCGATGTCCGCCAAATTCATTGATAACGGTTTTGTAAATTTTTTTGTGAATGGTGAAGGCTTGTTGTCCGGAATAATTTGCCAAAACTTTTGCTGCTCGTCCGGTTGGTGCCAACAGCACGGCTTGCAAATTAAATTCTTTCAACGCTCTCACGAAAGCCCCGACCATCGTGGTTTTTCCGGTTCCGGCATACCCTTTCATCACAAACAACGACGGCTCTCGAAAGCGAATTAAAAATTCGCTCAATCGCTCGGTCATCAACGTTTGGTCGCCGGTTGGTTCAAACGGAAATTGTGCCGCAATGACTTCAAAAACATCTTGCTGTGTGAGTTTTTTCATTCGGCGAAATAGGGTCGCAGTTTTTCCGCAAACCATTCCGGACAACGACAAGGTCTCATCGTTTTGGAATCTACAAACACCAGGACAGTCGTGCCTTTATTAATGAGTTCGCCTTGCTCGTTGTAAATTTCATAACTGTGATATAATCGTGTTACGGGCATCTCCGTCAACCACATTTTAACGGTCAATAACTCATCATAACGTGCGGCTTTCTTATATTCAATGTGCATCTCGCGAGCAGGTAACATCACACCGCGTTGCTCCATCTCGGGATAGGAAGTTCCGAGACCTCTCATGCTCTCACTTCGCACTTGTTCATAGTACGCAGGATAATTTCCATAATACACATAACCCATTTGGTCGGTCTCACTATAACGGGGTCTGAGTTGAATTTCAAATGAATACATAAATTTTTGCGTTTTTGGGTCGTAAATTTACAAAAAACTTTTCAAAAAAACAAGTAAAAAATGTTTTTTTTTTCAGAAAATTATTCACATCTTTGCAGTCTGAAACAAACAAACCTCATTTGAATGTTTTTATCAACAGTCAAGTGTTAACAAATAACCAGAATAATGATTCGCAAAAGATTGGTGTAGACGTATGGAAAACAATCACGTAGCTGTATGGAAAAAGTGTCTGGACATTATCCGAGACAACATTGGAGATCCGAAAAGTTTTAAAGTTTGGTTTGAACCGATCAAGCCTTTACATTTGGACAAACAGGTTTTGACAATTCAAGTGCCTTCCCAATTCTTTTATGAATGGTTGGAAGAACACTATATTGATTTGTTGAAAAAAGTTATCAAACGAGAATTGGGTTCGGGGGGTCGTTTACAATATAGTATTGTAATGGATACGGCTGATTCGTTCCAAATCACCCAAAAATCAGGTAATCGCAACGGTTTGGTTAATCCGCTTATCCAAATTCCGGTTACTGACAATTCCAAAATGGATCCTTGGGTTCGTGCGGGAATGCCAACGAAAACAAGGGTTAAATCGAATTTGAATTTCAAATATACATTTGAAAATTTTATCGAAGGCGATTGCAATCGCTTGGCACGTTCTGCGGGTTATGCTATTGCGGAAGAACCGGGCAAAACATCGTTCAACCCACTGTTTTTGCACAGTCCGACAGGCTTGGGGAAAACACATTTGATGCATGCCATCGGCATTCAAACCAAAGAAAATTTTCCGGATAAAACGGTGCTTTATGTTTCGTCGGAAGAATTTACACAACAATATGTAGAGGCTGCAAAGAATGGATCGAAAAATGATTTTGCACATTTCTATCAAGCGATTGATGTGCTTTTGATTGATGATGTTCACAAACTTTCGGGACGTTCCGGAACCCAAGATCAGTTGTTCCATATTTTCAATTATTTGCATCAAAACGGCAAGCAAATTATTTTGTCGTCCGACAAACCTCCGGTAGATTTGGCAGATATCGAGGCACGTTTGCTATCCCGCTTCAAATGGGGATTAGCAACGGATCTGGAACTTCCGAATGTGCAAACGCGTATCGAAATTTTGAAAAGCAAAATCAAAAATAACGGCGAAATAGATATTCCAAACGATGTGATCGAATATATCGCTTACAGTATTTCCAACAATGTGCGTGAATTGGAAGGTATTTTGAATTCCATTTTGGCACAGTCGATTCTTAACAAACGCACGATTACATTGGATTTGGCACGTGATATGATTGATAAATTTGTGCGTAATTCCGCTAAAGAAATTTCGATTGATTACATTAAAAATATCGTTTGCGATTATTTCCAAATTACGGTTGACGAAATTAATTCTCGTACACGTAAACGTGAGATTGTTCAAGCCCGACAATTGGCAATGTATTTTTCGAAAAAACATACCAAATGTTCGTTGGCGAATATCGGTGTACAATGCGGAAACAAAGATCATGCAACGGTTTTGCATGCTTATCGCACAGTGACGGATTTGTTGGATACCGACAAACAATTTAAGGTATACGTCGAGGATCTCGAAAAGAAAATAAAAATCAGTAATTAGGTTAATAACGCTAAACCACTGCTTGAAAAAGTGGTGGTTTTTTTTACGATGAATAAACTTTTTCTCATACCGGCAACCATTGGTAATTCAAGCATTCCGGATGTTTTGCCTGCAAATTTTTCGCAACACATCAACGCACTGAAAATTTTTATTGTGGAAGAATTACGAACTGCACGACGATTTTTACGGAGTGCCGGTTATACGCAAAATTTTGATGAAGTCAAGTTTTTTGTATTGAACGAACATAGCGACAATCGCGAGGTTGAGAGATATTTAGATGCGATTTCGGAAGGCTCAATAGGTTTGCTTTCCGAAGCGGGTGTGCCTTGTGTGGCGGATCCCGGTTCAGCGATTGTAGCGTTGGCACATCGAAAAAACATTCCGGTTGTGCCGATGGTGGGACCCTCGTCCATACTGTTAGCACTGATGGCATCGGGATTGAACGGACAAAATTTTTGTTTCAACGGTTATTTGCCTGTCGATCAAAAAGAACGAGAACGAAGCCTGAAAAACCTTGAACAACGGGCTATTCAACAAAATCAAACGCAAATTTTTATTGAAACACCGTATCGAAATAATCATCTTTTTGAATCAATTTTGAATGTTTGCAATCCAAACACACGTGTGAGTATTGGAGTGAATATCACGCAAGAAAATGCCGTTCATCAAACGAAAACCGTTGCAGAATGGAAGAACGCAAAGATTGATTTACATAAACAGAATGCAGTGTTTTTGATATTATAGCATGAATTAAGCAACATGAAACCAATCGAAATAATGTCGCCTGTGGGCAGTTACGAATCGCTGTATGCCGCGATACAAGGGGGTGCTGATGCAGTCTATTTCGGCGTAGGGCAGCTCAATATGCGTTCGCGTTCGGCGAATAATTTCGACTTGTCGGACTTGCAAAAAATCGCTGAAATCTGCAAGGAGAGCGACATTCGGTCATACCTGACATTGAATACCATCGTATATGATCATGAACTTCCGCTGATGCGAGATATTCTGAATGCCGCAAAAACAGCGGGCGTTTCAGCGGTTATAGCAGCGGATATCGCTGTGATGACATACGCACGATCAATAGATTTATCGGTGCATATCTCCACACAGTGCAACATCACAAACATAGACGCCGTGCGGTTTTTCGCAGGGTTTGCAGATGTGATGGTGATGGCACGTGAGTTGAATTTGGAGCAAGTCGCAGCAATTGTTCAACAAATTTCCGATGAACAAATCACCGGACCATCGGGACGTTTGGTCGGAATCGAAGTTTTCGCACATGGCGCACTCTGTATGGCGGTTTCGGGAAAGTGCTATCTGAGTTTGGACAACTACAATGCTTCTGCGAATCGCGGTGCGTGCCTGCAATTGTGCAGACGTCCGTACAAGGTAACGGACATGGACGGTGGCACGGAATTGACAGTTGACAACGCCTATATTCTTTCTCCAAAAGACCTGAAAACACTGGATTTTTTAGACAAAATCATACACGCCGGCGTAAGCATTCTCAAAATCGAAGGACGCGGACGTTCGGCGGATTATGTGAAAATAGTTACGCAAGTTTACAAGGAAGCCGTCACAGCCATTTCCGAAAACACGTTCACCAAAGAACGTTTGCAAGCATGGAACGAACGCCTGAAAACCGTCTACAATCGCGACTTTTGGGACGGCTACTATTTGGGACAGACCCTCGGCGAATGGACGGAACAATACGGTTCGGTGGCAACCAAACGCAAGGTTTATGTGGGCAAGGTTACCAATTTTTTTTCCAAGATAAATGTTGCCGAAATCAAAATCGAAACAGGCTCGCTCTCTGTTGGCGACAATATGCTGATTATGGGCGAAACCACCGGCGTTTACGAAGATACCATCACCGAGATTCGTGTAGACTTGCAACCCGTGCAGTCCGCTGAAAAAGGCGTGTTCTGCTCCATCGCAACGCGGGAACTCTTACGGCGTGGGGATAAGGTTTATCGGTGGGATGGGTAAAAAATAAACACCAACATTGGATGAGCCATAGAAAATAATCCGCAAGAGTTGGTTAATTCTAAATTAATTCGTATCTTTGTGGTTTCAAAAAACAATAATTCTATAATCCTATGAAAAAAATTCTGATTCCAATTTTGTTTCTCTCTATTGGACTGTGTGCTTACACACAACATCTCTATGTTCAGCCTATCGATGGCGAACAAATTGCTTTTGCTCTTGCAAACAAACCGAAAATTACGTTTGATGATAGAGTTATGAGCGTACAACAATTATCGTTTCCATTGAGTGATGTGCGAAATTTGTCGTTTGTCCAACAAAACACAGATCCAACAAACATCATCGTTGATACGGAAAACGATCACATTCTCCTCTTTCCGAATCCTGTGAAAGATGAACTAAATTTGGTTATTCAAATTCCTGTGCAAAATCTGAATTACAGGTTTTTTGATATGAACGGAAAACAACTGACCGTTGAACAAATCCATTCGCAAACAACCCAAATCAATATGCAAAATTTCCGTGCAGGTATTTACGTTTTGCATATCGAACAAAACGGACAATCTATTCAATCATTCAGAATCGTAAAACAATAAACACATGAAAAAAATCATCTCCCTCATAAGTGCATTAATTTTGTCGTTCGGTGTTTTTGCACAAAACGACACCATGTTTATCCATCAAGGACAAACCGTTTTGGAATACGCTATCGCAGATGTGGATAGCATCACGCCGCAGCTGGGTGCTGTGGCAACAACGGATTCATTGCTGATCTATAAAAATGGGATTGTTGAGAATCGTATTCGTATTGATGATGTGGACAGCATCATTTTTTATCGTGCCGAACAGACTCAAGAGCCTGATGATCTGGTTTACGCGGTAACCTTAGCCGGCAGTCGTTTCAACAACCCTTCGACCAATGCTACGGCAGTAGCGGCATTGGGCACTCGAGCCGATATTCAAACCACCGGAGGTCTGCATTCGTTGCCCGGCGGTACGACCCCCCGAACCATAGGCAATTTGTCGGGTCTAACCTCGTCGCAAGTCTACAACAGCGGGCGTGAGGTGGTTGTGCAAATCACCGCTCAAGAGTACAACACTTTGATGGCTATGGTCGGAGGTCTTGAGGGAACAGATCCTTTTGATGCCGGTCCCGGTGCGGATTCGGTGAATAGACATAACCCTGTGGTTACGCTGCCAAGCGGTGTAACGGTCGGTTGGTTTCGCTTTTTGTCGCCTCATCACGCTCGAGCCGAACAGTTTGAACAAAACGAAGTGTTCGAAATAGGCGGACAACGCTTTCGAGTTCGCAACAATCTGGCTGACTTGGGTTTCGCTACCGGTAGCGATGTAAACGTTAATAATGATACCAACCATCAACGCATGACCGGCTATCTGATTATGGGTACAGCCGAACAGTTTGTGGCACAAAACCTGCATATCGTACAGCCTGAGGACGCTCCGCACATGACCCTGCCTGCACCGCTTGCACCACTGCCCACTCGCGTGGCGATAGTTGCTGCCGTGAATGCTATTCCGAATTTGAGCAATGCCGCAGTTACGGCGTATCAGGTGAATGCCGTGAATGTTCCCGCTACGGAAGGTTCGACCAACATTACTTCTAACATTACCCTTACGGTGAGTTTCGATTACAACAGTACCATCACCGTTTTGTCGGATGCCAACACTGCCGTGATAACCGCCGTGAGAGCGTTGTTTGATGAATTTGAAAACCTCCCGATAGTTACTCCATCCGGCAACGATACCTACGTGCCGGAAGGTGCCATAGAACTGCCAACCAACGCCGAAATCATCACTGCCATAGCCACTGCCATAGCTGATATCAGCGGTATTAAAATTACTACCCTTGAGGTGAATGGTAATAATGTGTTGAACAGCACCAATCGCTTGGCTACAGCGGATGACGAGATTTTTGTGGAGATCAATTATATCTATCCTTTTGGCGGAACAGAAGCCGATAGAGATGATATTCGAGATGCTGTTCGCTCTGTTTTTGATGAGGAGTTGAGGGAAAGTGTGGTGGTTTCTGCCGATGGTACGGAAGCGATTCCGGAGCCGGAGCCGAATGAAATTGTTTATGCGGTAACCTTGCCTAATGTGAGATTCACAGGTAATAATCCCAGTCCTTCGAGTGCCGGTTTTGTGGGTCCCGGAGTTAGTGCCAATGGTATGACCGGAAATGTCTTGACGTATGCTCCTTTCAACGAACTGCACAGCGGTCACAGAACCAATGCCACTGTAGCCGGCTATGACTTTCCTGATGGAAAAGAGGTCGTTGCTCGCATTACTCAAGCCGAGTATCAACGTATCATTAATACCTATACAACCAACAACAGTTCCGGACTTTTCCACCAAGCACCCGGTCATGCCAGCAACACGGCGACTACCAATATCGGCGGTTTCACCGAGATGCGTTACTTTCGCCTGGGGCAGCTCAATGAGTTGTTCAAAGTAGCCACATTGGGGGGTGGAAGTGTAGAGTATACCGGTGGCAGAACCTTGCCAGGTCACACTACAGCAGCCGATGCCAACCGGCAGGTAGGCTATCTGTTCTATGGTCCGTATTCGGTGTTTCAGACGAATAACTTGGTTGTGGATAATTGGGACTCCGGTGGTGATGACCCCGACAATCCCGACCCTAATGATCCTGACAATCCGGGCACAGGCGAGGCTCCTTGGCCTGAACTTCCCGAGGATGATCCTACGGCAAGTTTCACCGTTACCCGCAGTGGTGTTTGGTTTGAGACCGCTTTCGCGGAATGGACGACCAACGGAGGTACGGCTTTCGAAGTGCACAGCAGCACCGACGGCGGAGCATGGGTTAAGGTCGACCAACCTTTGGTACGACCCATCAACCCGGAAAAAACCACCTTTAGAGTAGACGTGCTCGGCTTGCGTGGAGGTACTTCCACCAACATCCGCATCACCCATACCGGCAGCGGACAGGAGGAAACCGTAAGCAACTTGGTGGCTGAAGCTTTCGACCGACAAGGCTTTGCTTTCATGCCCGGACACGACAGCGCCACCGGCGGCTACAACGCCGATGGCACCTTAGATCCCAACGTAAAAGTGGTTTATCTGACCAATTACAATATCGCTACAGTCTTGGCTACAAGCACCAGTGCCGACCTCTTGCCCAATGCAGGCAATGCCTCTACAGGCGTAAACGGTCGCCAACGCTTGGTCATTCGGATTTTGGAAAATATAACCGTTCAGCCACCTATCGTTAGCAGCAGGCAGTTGACCCTACGCAACCCCAACGGTCTCACGGTAGAGGGCGTGGGTCCCAATGCCGGTACAACCGGGCAATGGGGGTTCAGAGTTTGGGGCACGGGAAGTGCGTCACCCGCAACCAATGTGGTCATACGTAACCTCACCATGAAAAACTATGTAGATGGCATTGAAATGAATACCGGTAGTAGTGGCGTGGTTAGAGGCGTTTGGATACATAACAACACGTTTTTGATTGGCACCGGTGGCGATGGCGGTATTGGCGATGGTGCGAGCGATGCAGGGAATGGCGTTTCGCACGTTACTTGGAGTTACAACATTTATCGCGATGTAGGGCGTGCCGGACAAGTGGGTGGCACGTCAAATGCACAAAGCAGTCACATGACCTTTCATCACAACCATGTTAAAGACGTGAACAGTCGAGCGTTACGTGTACGTTTCGGAAATATCCATCTGTTTAACAACCTTTACGAAGGCATGGGAACTTATTCCATAAGTGCCAGCACACAAGCCAATCTCATTGCCGAAGGCAATACGTTTAGAAATACGAATCGACCGTTTATCATCAGTGGTCAAGGCAGTGAAAGATCCGGTGGAGGCAGTATTTTGAGTAGCGACCCTCCGGGAACTATTCTGACAAGTTGGCAAGACAACCCCGAAACCTATATGCAACAAGCCGGACGCAGTGTTTTGGTGCCTAACGAGATCGGTGCGGGTGTTACCAACTGGAACCAAAGCCTTGATGTGGGTGCAGTTACAGCACCGGGCAATGTTACCGGTAGCCATACGTTCAGTTGGTCGACCCGTGCAAGTTTCCGTCCAAGTGCACCGCTTGATAATATGCTAAGCACCATTGGTGTGCAGTCTGCCACCGATGCCGAAGCAAGAGTGGCAGCACATGCGGGGGTGCAGAAGTAGATAGGTTTTTGAAATGAATTATTTCAAATAATTCATCAACGTCGTCATATTACGAATATACGACCAGCACGAAATTACCTCATCAGGCAATCGGTTTGGACCAAAGCCTACGTATTCGGAGGCTACACCCTGTAAGGGTCCGGGCCAATACGATTTGTTTTGCAGTTCACCTACAATTCGGCGTACATTTTCTTCGGTGGATGCACCGTTAGTCCATCTGGAATAATACTTGGGGTATTCCGTCAAAGTGGTTGATTTCAAAGGCGAGTTGCGTGTCAATTCTTCCACAGGAGTATTCATCAATTCTTGATATTCCGCTTTGAGAGCAGCTAAATCTACAGTTCGCACCGAACTGTAATGTGTGATTAAGTTTGTCCGATCGTAATCCACATAGTAATGTCCCGTGCGGATATCGCCGGGCGTACGTTTCAGATAAAGTCCTTTGTTGGTGCCTATTTCCACAAAAGTCGGACAAAGAATCTGACCTTCCCGTCTCGGACGACGACGTTCTTCAAAATCGCCCCATTCCGATTCAGGTATAGCGATGGATTCCAAGAAAGCAAAGGCATCGGGGATTCTTGCCATGTATTTGGTATTGCCGGTAAGGCGATAAAAATACAACAAGTTTTGGATCATTTCGGCTGTTCCGTGTGAGGCATATCCGGCAGGTTCAAACGGACGTGCACCGGCAGGAAGCAAGTCGAGGCTCAGGTCGTGTTGCAAGCCCCATCCCGCTTGTGGATTTCCCCCTTGTAGGGCAAGAATGCAAGTCATGGCTCGTGTAATGGGATCAATCACACTTTGTAAACCCAACGTTTGATGACAAGTGATTAGGAAATTGATATTATTGGTGTGCACACCATCGTTAATGGTGATGTACGCCGTATAATCAGGGTCGCCCTCACTGGTAGAACGCAACGGATAACGCTGAGGCCATCCACCGATCGGATACTGACTTTCCAAAACGAAATTGATCGCCTTGTCCAAAGCCGGTTTGTAGACCGGATCATAGCTTTCCAAATACATACGCAACAACAACTCCGCCGCCATAATCGTTCCATCGTCATCAAATGTAGCATTACCTTGATAGTATTGATGTTCGTAGGCAGGCCAATTGTATCCGGCGTAGATTTGTTTGTGCCAATCTTTCAAAGACGCTTCCCCTGCAAAATCAATCAGATAATTCCATCCGCCACAGGGCAGTTGTCCCCAAATCAAAGCACGAGCAGCCGCTTCGGCAGCTTGGTAATAATACTCATCACCCGTGAGGTGATAAGCATCTAAGAAAATATGCCCCATCGCCGGAGTACCGGGCGGTTCAATCCATATCATCGAGGGTTTCGCTTCCAACTCGCCCCACATCCGTGAAAAATCAGGTGCGTAGCTCCATAGGAACCCCCCGTTGTTACTAACTTTTTCGACCATAAAGGTCGTTGCTTTTTTCATTGTTGCCAAAACATCGGCGGGCAGGGTATTTCTTCTCTGTGCATTCAACGGCATGCATAGAACAAAAATAACCAATAGGATTGTAAATTTTTTGAGTGTTTTCATAATATAAAATTTTTATGTTTTTGCAAAGTTACAAAATTTATTTAATTATCGGCACGGACTACAAGTCCGCGCCAGCAGATTGCGGATAAATTCCGAAATTTCGTCTAATTCTTTTTTGGTAATAGAGCGACTATCAATGTAATCAACTTCTAAATCTATCATTTGTGTGTTCATTTTGGAAAATATTTTTGTATTAATTTTACTGCTGTAGGCAGACTGTCCCCTGTAATAGTATTTTCAATACAACGAGTGAGTTTATCGATTTCAAAATCAAGAGCGATATTTTTTTCCCGGTTAGCCATGTATATCCAGTAAGAATTGTGTTTGCAAAGTTAAGGAATTTTTTTGGAATTTACAAATTTTTTTGTAAGGGCTATGCATCGCCCCTACAGGTTCGTTTTGCAAAGATACAAAATTTATTTAATCTGATAGGTTAGAAACCTTTCGGAACTTTTTCTTTGGGGTGTTCTTGGCGGAATTTATCCCAGTATTTTTTTATTTCGGAACGCATTTCTTTGTGTAGCCAAAGGATTCCAATGAGGTTGGGCACTGCCATCAACACGATGGCTACGCCGGTAAACAGCCAGATGAGTGTGGTATCAACCACAGCCCCAAGTATCAGTGCTAATGAATAAAAAATCCGGAAAGGTGTTACCCATTTGACGCCGAAAAGATAAACCACCGCTCGGTCGCCGTAGTATGCCCATGCGAGTGCCGTAGAAAACGCAAACAGCAAGAGGCATAGCGGAATGACATATTTCCCGAAATCACCCAAAAAACTCCGCGAAAACGCTTCCGATGTGAGGGGTGCCGAATGCAAAAGGGATTTCCCCGAAAGGGTAACATCGTTGGTAATCCGGCTATCGGCAACGGTCAGCGTTCCGGTAAACGGCGTTTTTCCTTTTTCAAAAACCTTGACATTCTCGGCAACAGATCGGTTGTGAATGACCGTTACCGGAGAAATAACGACTCCGTCTACAACGTTGATTTCGCCCGAAAAATAGAGATGTGCACCTTCTTTTTGTTGGGATAAAAAGGCGAGTAATTGTGCGGTATTGTCGGTTTGGTGCACGATGTACGTATCGGTTTTTTGAAACGTATTGTCCACTTTGTCAGACCATACGCCTGAACTCAACAAAATAATTCCTGTAAAGAAACAGACGATAACCGTGTCGATAAACGGTTCGAGCAGGGATACCATCCCTTCGGATACCGGTTCGTCGGCTTTGGCTGCTGCGTGGGCGATGGGTGCAGACCCTTGTCCGGCTTCGTTGCTAAACAATCCGCGGTTGACCCCACGATTGAACACCCAAGCAAACGCTGCTCCCAAGAAACCTCCCGTAGCCGCCGCACCGGAAAATACGTTCACAAACACCGAAAAAATTGCCGGCAAGATATTTTCGTAATTGGTGATTAACACAGCGATTCCGGCGAGAATATAGAGCAACGCCATAAACGGCACCAATCGTTTGGTAACATTGGCAATACGTTTGATTCCGCCAATGATGATGAGTGCCATCACTATAGCAAGAATGGAGCCCATCAGCAGTTTGTTGACGCCAAATGTGGTTTCGAACACATTGGCTATTGAGTTGATTTGTGGTAAATTACCGGTTCCGAAACTTGCCAGAATGGTGCAGCAGGCAAAAATTGCGGCAACCACTTTCCAATTGAGGCGGTTTTTCATGTAATACATCGGACCTCCTGCCACTGTTCCGTCCGGTGCAATTTCGCGGTATTTGTGCGAAAGCGAGACTTCGACCATCTTGGTTGCCATACCTAAAATGGCGGTAATCAGCATCCAAAACAGTGCTGCCGGTCCGCCCAAATGTATGGCGAGTGCTACTCCTGCGATATTACCTGTCCCAATCGTTCCCGAAAGGGCAGCAGTAAGTGCTCCAAAATGTGTGGTATCGCCGGCATCGCTCGCTTTATCGTAGCGTCCGCGTGTAATTCGAATGGCATGTTTGAAGTAACGAAATTGCGGAAAACGCAGATAAATCGTGAAAAACAGACCGGTTCCGAGCAAAAGGAAAACGAACCAACTGCTACTGCCGAGGTAGGTGTCGAGGGTTTCTAAGAAGTTTGCGATATTGTTCATATTAAAATTGGTTAAAAAGGGCAAAATTATAGCACAATTTTATTATTGGTTTTTCGAATTTCGGTTAGGGTGTTTTTGGGGTCAATGATGATTTGGCAATCGCCGGAATTAACACCGGACGGGAGATTGAACGTTATTTGCACTCGTTTGGGTAACAGGTCGTGAGCACCCTCCAACGCAGGAATGGTGGCGGTTTGATAAACTGTTTGCCCGCTACGATCCGTGAGAACAATTTCGGTTTCAGGTGCAGATGCATTTCCCAAATTATGCACGGTTACGGTGATTTGATTGTCGACTTTTTGGATGTCGCCAACAGCCAAATCCGGACGATTTTGGGTGATATTCACACCATCACCAACAAGTCTCAATTGCACCAATACCGCTTGTTTCGACGGTATTGTCAAGGTCAATGTTTCCTCTCGACCAAACTGCACTTTTCTTCGCGATGTTTCGCGATCAATTTTGCCATCGCCGTTGAGGTCAATGCCTTGCACCAATTCCCATTCGCCGTTGAGCACGTCCCAACCGGTCATGTCGGCTTGCATGGGTTGATTATCCGTATTGAAAAATTCCAAATTCAATTCTTTTGGCGTCGAAAGCGGAACCAAAATCGCTATTTTTTCAGCATCGTCATCTTTTGGAAACCGCCAACTTACAGCATTTCCGGCGAAAAACACGTTGCGATCCTGAACCACACCACCCATTCGCGAACGCTGTATTTGTTCGATTCGGAAAGCGAATCGATCGGTCCACGGGTATCCCCACGTATTGATGTATTCGTTTAGGGTAGCGGTTTCGAGCAAATTCCGATAGAGTGTTTCCAAATGTTTTTTATCGCCGGAAAGTTGCCATGCCAAAATATATTCGTACTCCGATCCGGTTCTGATGGGCTGTTTCATTAGGTCTTCTCGCAAGGCAGCGATGTCGAGCATATTAGATGTTACGGTATTCATCGAACCATCATCTAATAAAGGTTTTAGGTATTTTTCATCGCCTGTCCAACGCCAAGCCGCCCAAAAAACGTGCACCGCACTGCCGATTCCCGAATTTCGTTGTTCATCAGTATCGAAATGAATAGCATAATGCAGTTGAATTCGTCCGTCCGGAGTGGTTGTGGCATGTGCCAACATGCCGTCTGCAATGTCGATTACATTTTGTTTTGCGGATTCGTTGCCGTAAAATTCTCCCATGTAAATTGCCGGAATCAAGTATTGAAATGTGCGACGATCGACCCAGCCCCACACGCCTTTGGTGGCGATTTTGGTTGCACTAAAATAATCGCCTTTGAAATGCGTATGTCCGCCACGGTTCACGCCTGTTAAATGATGTTTCACGGTGTGAGCGGCTTCCATCATGCGTTCGACTTCTTTCGGATTACCGATGTTCAACAAGTTGATTTGACCAATAACATTTGTGCCCTCTTCAAGACTGTGCAAACCATCGGACTGTATTTTCGATATGCCTTTTTCCAACATATCGTTGTTGTAAATGGCTTCCATCATCATGCTCAACGATTGTTCTATCTTATCGGGAATTACGCCCATCAATGCCAATGGCGGAAACCAGTTGCCTAAATCACTATCGTCGGACAGTCCGCCACCAAACTCACCGTTTTCGATTTGCCTGTTGTCGATTTGCCATTCAACAAAATGGCGATATTTTTTGAGATATTCCAATTGCAAATGAGCCCAAAGTGGCACTCCGGCGGGAGTTGGTGCAATATGAATCGGCGGTTTGGGTTGTGATGTATTGTAATTATACCAGTATTCACGCCCCTCTTTATGATCGGGATCAATACGCAATAAATCCGTCATATCATTTTCAAATTGCACATATTTATGCAGTCGGCGATTGTTCGGACGTTCCTCTATAATGAACGAAAAGTTGTCGCGAACTTGCGTAAAACGGTCGATGATATGCTCGGTTTTGGCATCGTCTCTATCTTTGAAAACAAGTTCAACACGTGCCCCTTCCAACAAACCTGCGTGAAACCCCTCACTGCCTGCGATAGCGATATAAATCGGCTTGTCGTTAGGTAAAATGCGATCACGCAAATCCAACCACAAAACCTGCTCTTGATCGGGTTTCATCGAAAACGAAAAATTCAGCATATTTCGAAGTGACCAAATGGGATCTTTCACCTGTATATTCAATGGAAACAAGCCATTCGCAACAGGCGGAACATTCATCGCAGGTAGGGTGATTCGGATGCCGTCCAAACCACCATGCAAATTGATCCAACCCTGTGTCGATGGGCGAGCACCAAACGGTTCGGTGGTCGAATGGGCTATACCGCGAAAATCCGATGGGATAACAATATGCACAATCGGCATGGGCAACGTCGTTTGTTGTGCCGTATTTCGCCTGTTTCCGCCACCGACAGTTCCAACAAGCACCGCACGTTCGTCCACCGCATGACGACCTCGAATATACTCCAAAACATCTGTGATATTGGGATTAGTCTGAGCCGTAGACGCTGAAGTTAACGTGTAAGACAAACGAATAATTCCTTCGGGAGCATCGCCTTCTTGCACATAAAACGCATCAAACTCGCCGATTGGCGTTTCCTGAACGTTGTTGGTAAAAACAACCGTCTGACCCTGTTGAGGTTGTTCCAATTTGTGAAACGAGCGTTCCCGATTTTTTTCACGGGTAAAATGTTGGATTCCGCCCGACCCGTCTTGATTAGGTGTGATATGAATTTGACCATCTGCACCTCCGGAAATTTCCAGATAATTCCAAGGTTCTGAGGGCATGTTGAATCGCACTTGATGTCCCGAAGTGGAATAACAAAACCAATCCGGCAAAACAAAATAATCCGTGCGACCGAGAATTTGAGAGCGATTGTAAACTCCAGGCCAAGTCGTTTCACGAATGCCGTCATTGGCTTTCCACCACCACGTTTTGTGGTCGTAAGCCTCCAAAATTTGGACTTTTCTTACCGAAGTGGGCTGACCGCTTAGTGCAGGAGGCAGTTGATTGTTCGTCCATCCGTAGCGATAAAACCATTCGTCTTTCCAGCGTTGCTCTGCCATCGTGCGTGAAAATGGGGCAGGACGATAATCTTCGCCTTGAGAAACTCGCAGTATTTCGGCATCGTCCAAAGCACGGTCATAAACCCGAATCTCATCAATATCGCCACCTCTGCGAAAATTA
>WRKV01000022.1 GCA_009777915.1 Bacteroidales bacterium
AGTATCGGTTTTATGGACGGAATTATGCCTAATAGTTTTGCATTGACGATTACGCCGATTGTTCCGATATATGGCAAGTTCAACGAATGTCCAACTTTTCGTGCTTTGTTGTCGTCTAAAATTAACGTGCTATTGGATGTTTCCAATGCCAACGCAATAGCACTTGATTCGCCTTTGTCAATTTGCAATTCCAAAACTTTTTGATGTGTGGTATTTTTCGCATTGGAAATAACAACCCAGTCAGGAAGTTGTTTGCCATATTCATCAGCAATTTCGGGAGTTGTAACGATTTCGGAATACACTTGGTGCAATAAATCCATTTCGCCGACATTCGACAAAATGATGAAACAACTTGCATCTGATATGATTGTTCTACGCATTGGCAAGGTCTGTAAAAATTTCCTCCGGCGGATAATTAAACACCGAAACCCCGTATTTTCCCATAATTTCGATAAACGCACGCTTTGATAATTGGGCAATATCGGCGGCTTGTCCGGCAGATAATATGCCGTCCTCGTACAACTTTGACGCCAAGTACACCGAATAGTCAAAAGTCGCAAAATTGCTTTCAGCCGGAACATTTAGAGTAATTGCTTTCATGTCAAATACTATTAATTTTTTGCAAAGATACAAATTTTTTTTGGAATATGCAAATTGGTGAACCGTGAATAGTAAATGGTAAATTTGTAAATAGTAAATTAAAAAAACGAAATGCATAACATTTCGGTTTTTTTTCGTATCTTTGCAAGTTGAAAACGATAAAAACATGGACTACAACTTCAAAGAAATCGAAACTAAATGGCGAAAATACTGGACGAACCACCAAACGTTCAAGGTTGAAATCGACCACAACAAACCGAAATATTACGTGTTGGATATGTTCCCCTACCCTTCCGGAGCGGGCTTGCACGTAGGACATCCGCTGGGTTATATTGCAAGCGATATTTATTCGCGTTACAAACGTTTGAAAGGTTTCAACGTGCTGCATCCGATGGGCTATGATGCTTATGGCTTGCCTGCCGAACAATACGCCATTCAAACCGGACAACATCCTGCTGTTACGACTGAAAAAAATATCGCACGATATCGTGAACAGTTAGATAAATTAGGCTTTTCCTTTGATTGGAATCGTGAAGTGAGAACCTGCGATCCGGATTATTATCATTGGACACAGTGGACTTTTATTCAACTTTTTGAGCATTGGTACTGTTTCCGTGCGAATGCAGCTCGCCCAATTTCGTTGCTCATCGAAATTTTTAACGAACAAGGTAATCGCAAAGTACGTGCTGCACAGTCGGAAACACCTGAATTTACAGCCGAAGAATGGAAATCCAAATCCGAAAAAGAGCAACAAGAAATTTTGATGAACTACCGATTGGCTTATTTGTCGGTCACTACCGTGAATTGGTGTCCCAAACTCGGCACGGTTTTAGCCAATGATGAAGTGAGCAACGGCTTGTCGGAACGTGGCGGACATCCCGTCGAACGTAAACCAATGTTGCAATGGGCTCTGCGTGTGTCGGCTTACGCAGAAAGGCTTTTGCAAGGATTGGAAACTATTGATTGGACGGATTCTTTGAAAGATATTCAACGAAATTGGATTGGAAAATCCATGGGCTGTGAAATGAAATTTCCGGTGGGCGATAATGCTGTTTTGGATATTTTCACCACCCGTCCGGACACGATCTTTGGTGCAACATTTATGGTGTTGTGTCCCGAACATGAATCGATTGAAACTCTCACAACTTTCGAACAAAAACAAGCTGTTGACGACTATGTGAAATGGGCTAAAAACCGCTCGGAACGCGAACGTCAGGCGGAGGTAAACAAAATCACCGGCGTGTTCACAGGAAGTTATGCTATCAATCCGTTGAACCAACAAAAAATTCCGATTTGGATTGCAGATTATGTGTTGGCAGGCTACGGAACGGGTGCGATTATGGCAGTTCCGGCACACGATAGCCGAGATTACAAATTCGCCAAACACTTCAATCTACCGATTGTTCAGGTGGTTGATGGTGGTGATATTTCGGAAGAAGCATTTGAAGCGAAAGACGGAATTATGATCAATTCCGATTTCATCAATGGTATGAATGTGAAAGACGGAATTGCTGCGGTGGTGAAAAAAGTTGAGGAATTAAACATCGGAAAAGGCAAAATAAATTACCGCTTACGTGATGCAACGTTCAGTCGGCAACGCTACTGGGGCGAACCTTTCCCGATATATTACAAGGACGGTCTACCCTACCCTTTGGATGAAAACGAATTGCCGTTGTTACTTCCCGAAGTGGATAAATACTTGCCGACCGAAACCGGCGAACCACCTTTGGCTCGTGCAAAAAATTGGATTAACAAAGAAGGCTATCCGCTCGAAACCTCCACCATGCCGGGCTTTGCAGGATCATCGGCTTACTATTTACGTTATATGGACGCCAAAAATTCAAGCGGATTGGTAAGCCAAGATGCCGTTAAATACTGGCAAAACGTGGATTTGTATATCGGTGGAACTGAGCACGCAACCGGACATTTAATCTATGCTCGCTTTTGGAATAAATTTTTATTCGACATCGGAATTGCCTGTACTGACGAGCCTTTCCAAAAACTCATCAATCAAGGTATGATTCAAGGTCGGTCGAATTTTGTGTATCGCATTGTGGGTACAAATCAATTTGTATCGCACAATCTCCGCACCAATTACGAGGTTCAGCCACTTCATGTCGACATCAATATGGTTGAAAACGACATTCTTGACATCGAAAAATTCAAACAATGGCTACCCGATTTTGCTACGGCAGAATTTATTTTGGAAGATGGCAAATACGTGTGTGGACACGAGATTGAGAAAATGTCAAAGTCGTTTCACAACGTACAAAATCCCGATGATTTGATTGAAAAATATGGAGCAGATACGTTGCGAATGTACGAAATGTTTTTAGGTCCCTTGGAGCAATCCAAACCTTGGGACACGCAAGGCATCGAAGGTGTTTTCCGTTTTTTGAAAAAAGTATGGCGTCTGTATCACCCGAACAACGAGGATTTCAACGTTTCAGACGAAAATCCGACCGCCGAAGAATTAAAAGTTTTACACAAAACTATTCACAAAATTGAAAACGATACCGAGCGATTTTCCTTTAATACCGCCGTTTCTGCGTTTATGATCGCCACCAATGAATTGTCGGACTTGAAATGCAACAAACGTGGAATTTTAGAACCATTTGCAATTTTGCTGTCGCCCTACGTGCCACATATCGCAGAGGAATTGTGGGCAAAATTGGGATATTCCCAATCCATTTCCACAGTCGAATTCCCAAAATTTGAGGAAAAATATATTGCAGAAAACACGTTCACCTATCCCGTTTCGTTCAACGGCAAAACACGTTTTATGCTCGAACTGCCAATAGATACGCCGAATGCAGACATTGAAAAAGCCGTGTTAGCAAACGCCGATGCACAAAAATGGTTGAACGGAAATCCTCCGAAAAAAGTCATTATAGTTCCGAAAAAAATTGTGAATATCGTCGTATAAAAAAAATGGAACGCTGTTGCGTTCCATTTTTTTTAGTTAATTTACCTTGAACGTGGTGTCCCCCGTTGTCAGAAATTTCACAATTTGATTGGCTGCTGCCAAACCCGCATTGATATTGGCTTCCGCAGTTTCCGCACCCATCTTTTTCGGCGTTGCAAAAACACGAATTCCGAACTTTTCATTCAACTCGGCTTGATTGCCGGCTTCGATATCCGTAGCGTATTTCAAATCCGCACGTTCTGTCAAAACGTTGACCAATTCTTCTTCATTGATCACCTCTTTACGAGCGGTATTCACCAAACACCCGCCTTTCGGCATTTTGCTAAGCAAATCGTAACCGATAGATTTTTTGGTTTGATCGTTCGCCGGAATATGCAACGAAATGTAATGACACGTGCTGTACAATTCGTCTACAGAATTCAACACTTTCACGCCGTCAGCCTGAATCGTTTCGGCTTTCACGAACGGATCAAATGCGTACACATCCATTCCGAAACCCTTGCCAATCGCGGCAACCAAACGACCTACATTTCCATAAGCATGGATACCTAATTTTTTTCCCTTGAGTTCGGTTCCCGAGCCCGGTTGGAAACAATTGCGAGCCATGTAAACCATCATGCCTAACGCCAATTCGGCAACAGCATTGGAATTTTGACCCGGTGTATTCATACACACAATGTTTTTCGCAGTACACGCAGCAAGATCGAGATTGTCGAATCCTGCACCTGCACGAACAACGATTTTCAAGTTTTTCGCAGCATCTACAACAGCTGCATCTACTTTGTCCGAACGAACAATAAGTGCATCAACATCAGCAACGGCTTTATGAAAATCCGCAACGTCTGTATATTTTTCACACAAAACCAATTCATATTTGGCTTGTTCAACAATGGTTCTAATGCCGTCAACCGCTGCCTTTGCAAACGGTTTGTCGGTAGCAATTAATACTTTCATATCTCTATTTTTTTCAACGATTAAATATGTAATTTTTCAAATTCCTGCATACAAGCCACAAGTGCTTTCACGCTTTCCAACGGACATGCGTTGTAGATCGAAGCACGGAAACCACCCACCGAGCGATGCCCTTTGATACCAACCATTCCACGCTCTTTCGCCAATGTCATAAATGCATCTTCTTTGTCTTCGTAACCTTTGTTCATCACAAAACAAACGTTCATAATCGAACGAGAATCTTTTTCTGCAGTTCCCACAAACATTGGATTACGGTCGATTTCGTCGTACAACAATGTTGCTTTTTCGATATTTTTTTTGTACATACCTTCAACGCCACCGTTCGCTTTAACCCACTTCAATGTCTCGTACATCACGTAAATCGGAAGTACCGGAGGCGTGTTAAACATCGAGTTATTTCTCGGATCTTCTTTGTCGTAATGCGTACGCCAATCAATCATGGTAGGCAATGAACCTTTTTCTTTTTTCAAAACATCTTCACGAACAATAACGAATGTAACGCCCGCCGGACCTACATTTTTCTGAGCTCCACCATAAATTACAGCATACTTCGATATATCAATTTTACGGCTCATAATATCCGACGACATATCTGCTACCAAAGGAATCGGGCAATCTATATCGGTATGAATTTCCGTTCCGTAAATCGTGTTGTTCGTTGTGATGTGCAGATAATCCGCATCTGTTGGAATAGTGTAACCTTTCGGAATGTAGTTGAAATTTTTGTCATCAGATGATGCAACAACTTCAACAGTACCGAATTTTTTCGCCTCTTGCAAGGCTTTTTTCGCCCAAACGCCGGTAACTAAATACGCCGCTTTTTTGTGAAATAAATTCATGGGAACGCTGTAAAATTGCGTACTTGCACCACCTCCCAAAAACAGAACGCGATAATTCTCGGGAATGTTCAGAAGTTCTTTCCAAAGTTGTTCGGTTTCTGCCATAATTTTTTCCCAACCCGGCGTGCGATGAGAAATTTCCAAAAGACCAATACCCGTTCCGTTGAAGTCGCGGATAGCACTGATTGTCGCCTCGATTGCCTCTTTCGGCAATACCACAGGACCTGCATTAAAATTGTGTTTCATAATGTGTTTTTTTTTTATTTTGTTTATTTTAATTACAAAGGTACGAAATTTTTTTCTAATTATCAACTTTTTTGAACGGTTCATATTCTCGACCGCCACCTTCGAATCCTGCATTTTTGTAAAATTCCACGAAAGTGAGACGTAACGGATGCACAAACGCTCCCAACATCGTCAAAGCAAAGTTCAAAGAATGTCCGAACAATAATATGAGTAAAGTTACCAAAGCCCCGATAACAGGGATATCCGGAGCCATGTCGAATGCGAGGATATTGAATACCATGCCCAAAATTGAGCCTGCCAAACCTAATGCAAACAAACGCACGTAGGACAACAAATCGCCAAGCAAACTGACCGCCGTGTTGTAACCCTCCCAAAGACCCGAACCAAACTGCAAAGCAGGATGTGCTCCGGGTGTGTTAAAGAAAAATATCATAATGCCACTCAACGCAAAAATACCGTAAAATACAATCATCATAACGTTTGAAATCACCACATCAATCATCGGCAAACCCGCGACAGCAGCCAATGAGAGGATGAGCACAAACCAACCGATTTTTGAAATTGCAAATTTTAGACCAAATCTCCGAGTGGTGTTAATGATGTCCAAAGTTTTCGCAAAAACAATGTGCACGCCACCAAAAG
The DNA here is from genome assembly GCA_009777915.1 of Bacteroidales bacterium. GTDB lineage: Bacteria > Bacteroidota > Bacteroidia > Bacteroidales > P3 > WRKV01. The sequence continues at coordinate 6,226 of WRKV01000022.1, forward strand.
CAAACGCCAAAGTCATCATGTTGTCTTGAGTTAAAAAGTAGTTTTTGAATTTCGATAGAGCGGGAACATTGGCTAATTCTGCTCCAAAGAAACCACCTGTCAGCAACCCGAACAAAATCGCTGCACCGCCCAACCACTGCACCAAACTCAAAATCGGTCGGAAATCAGCACTCACTTTTCGTTTAACGAAAATGGGGACGAGCAACAACAACAATCCGTATCCTGCGTCGCCTGCACAAAATCCGACAAACAGCATGAAAAACGGTGCAAAAAACGGCGTTAAATCCATTTGTTTGTAATTCGGCAAAGAGAATATCTTGGTAATCGGTTCGAATAATTTTGCAAACGAATTATTTTTCAACAACACGGGAACACTCTCATCATCCTCTATATCTAATGCGGTGTAACAAACCGGATAATCGTTCAAAAATGTAAGAAATGCCACCTCTTTATCTGCCGGAACAAACCCTTGAATGATGCGAACAGTCTCGTCTACCGACGATTCGGTACATGTTGCAATGCGATCAAACGAAAGTGCATTTTGCAGGCGAATACGTTCTGCGTAAAGCGTTGGCAAATACGGCAACATTTCTCTAAAACGCCTGTGCAACGCAGCACGACGAAGTTCGAGTACATCTATTTCTTCCAACTGTTCATTGAGCGTACTATTGGGCAATTTCACTTCATGTGCAGCAATTGCAATCTTCTCGTCGTGCACCGGTTTTATGATGACAAAATAATAAATACCTTTCTCCTCGTTCACGATTTCCAAATTGTAATTTTCACTCCATTTCGGATCGAAATTACGTTTGTCGCAAGTGAAAAACAACATTTCCAAACCGTTGTTATACAACTCTTTTAGCATGTTTGGATCGTAATTTTTCCAAGGCAACAATTCGTGATAAAGTTTAGTGCGAAATGTGATTTCTTCATTGAGTCTTTCAAATTCGGCTGCATCTTTTTGATATTCTTTGAGAATAAACGTTGCTTTTCGTTCATCGCGAACGGAGTGTGTTTCGTACTGTTTTTCGGCTTTGTAAGCCTCCAAACGTTCGATAGCACTGTTGCAATGATTCAACCAATTGAGAATCTTTTTTTCTTCGCCTTGAATATCGGCAAACGTCTGTGTAATATCCATCATACCAAATCCTTGCAGTTTTTCCAAGAAATTTGAGAAATCTTCCGAATAGGAAATCAGACCATATTTTTTCATTTTAACTATCATACTACCTCCTCCATTTGTTGACGAACTTTTACTATTTTTTGACCGGCTTTCGAAAGATTTTCCTCATCTTCCATAAAGCGTTTGATTTTACGTATGGCTTCATTATAGCCGGGTATCTGAACTTTTTCGTAAAGGTTAACTTTTTGAGTTGTTTTTTTACGAGCATGTTCGAGCATACGCATTTTTTCGTAAAAGACTTCACTTTTGATGCCGATGGTTGCCAAATCTTTCAAGATTCGAATGCCATCGGGATACCAAAACGGTCGATTAAACAGGGCATACGGTTTTTCTTTGAAAATCACCTGATCCAAAACCGGAATTTGTACTCCGGCAATTTTTTCGATGTGAAGTTGAACATCTTCCACCGCAATCAGCGATGCATCAAATTCGTTCCAAAGTGCAGCGATACCGGAGTATGCAGCGATTTGCCGCTCCATTTCCGCAAAAAGCCATTCGGCTTCAACCTTTGCTTTTTTCACTTCTGCTCTCAATGCGGATTCTTTGCTTTTGATGGTGGGCAAAGCCTTTACACGCATCTTCAACTGTGTGTTGAGATTGTTGAGTGAGGTTTTGTTGTACTGATACTTGATTAGTGCCATATTGAGATTTTTTTTACTTGCCTAATGTAACTGTTCCTTGCGTCGATAATCATTTCCTCCCACGAATTCACAAGGTTATATCTTCGCACAGAATTTCCCACGCAAAGATACAATTTTTTTTTCAGAAATACAAATTTTTTAGGCTTTCAATAACGAATTATCTCAAAATTACCAATTGCACCGTCAATTTCTATGGTAATAGTTTGTGTTGCCGAACCGAAATTTTCAGTTTGGAAAACACCCTCATTTTTTACAAATCCATTCAGTTTTTTACTCATTAGAAAACTTTCTGCAATCACTTTACAATCGGCGTTTTCAGGAATTCTAATCTTGATATTGGAGACACCTGTATTGATTTCGATTTTGGTTTTCGGCTGTTTTTCGCCGATGGTCAAATCAATGTTGGCAACACCACTGTTGATTTCGATTTCTTCCAATTCGAAAGCCGACAAATCCATTTTTACATTGGTCGCACCCACATCAATTTTCAATTTTGCATTATCGTCGATTCGAAAAGTTTGCAAAGTCAACTTGTTGCTATTCGTTGAAAAAACAGAGCATTCCGAATGATTATGGTTTGAACGATAACATCTATTCGAATGCCCACCGCACGTCATCGCAATCAGTAAGCCCAACAACGAAAGGCACAACAACGAATTTTTCAACCAACGTTTCATCGGAATACAAGAAATTCCAATAAAAATCAGAATAAGCGGCCAAAATCTCCCAATACCACACCACGAAAAATGAATCCAGTCGAGTTGTTTGAATAGAAATGCCGTTCCCAAAAAGATGAGAAAAATCCCGATCCACCAACCCGATGAATGCTTGCATTTTTTCCCTTTTTCGTCAATTTCTTTTTCAATATCTTTGAACTCGTTTTTTAATTCATTAATCACGTTGTCAAATTCGTTTTTCACTTCGTTTTTCGCATCTTCCACAATGGTGGCGTCCTCAACGGAGTTAATTTTTGCATCTTGGATATTACCTTTTTCCGGCATGATAATCCATGCAAGAATGTAGAGAATGATGCCTGCTCCGCCAAAAATCGCCGTAATGACAAAAATCAGGCGAATCAAAACAGGATCTAAATTAAAGTACTCGGCAATTCCGCCGCAAACACCGCCAAGCACGCGGTTGGTTGTTGATCTACGTAGTGTTTTCATTGGTTTGTTTTTTAATTGGAGCATTTTGCACATGCCCTCGTTAGTGAATATCTTTTGCAAAGTTACGATTTTTTTCTAATATGACGAACTTTGCCAGCAAAAAGTTACACAAAGTTGGGATTTTTTTTGTATTTTTGCAAAAAATCTGTAGGGGCGAGGCATGCGTCGCCCCTACGGCGATTGTCGCAAATGTCCGTATGGGCACAAAATTTTGTGCCCATACAATTACCATTCAAATTAATTATCCCGCACACACCGCAAGGCGAAGCCGAAATTCTTATTGGTGCTGAGCTGGGGGTAGACAACCGACGAAGTGTAGTGCAAGTTGAACGCATCCGAGGAAGAATTCTCAGACAACGACCAGTAGTGCGAACTCGCAGTCGTGAGATGCGACGCGAGTGCAGTAAAGCGAGAGCCACCCCAAGTGCCACCGCGATTTACTGCGGCGGGTCCCGAGCCGGTGGCACCCATATAAGTATCCGCAATTATGGATACGCTACCCGTCTGTGTCGCAGGAGCCGCATAACCAAGAGTTAGATGCAAAGCAAGAAACTCTTCGGTAGTAGGCACCCGCCAATCACCCGGACAAAAAAGCGTAGCATATTTCATCACCGCACACCAAGAAAAGTAAGAGCCATCAAAACCATTGATTGCATTGCGGCAATCCACATTGAAATTCGGATCGTTTCCGCCGTTATATGAATTTCCTCTTGGAGCACATTGGTCTGAAACCACCGCATCCGACCAAATTTGGTCTCCTACAGGCCATGTTTGATTGGTTGCAAATCTTGCAGATGTGATGGTGACCAAATTTCTTGCTGGTGTACCAAAATTGCAACCTGTTGGGGTGGCATTGACGGTTATGCTGCCATGTAGCAACTCTACGCCACAGGTATTGCTTACGGTGTAGTGGTAGGTGCCCGGATTGGTGGGCGTGCCACTAATGGCAATAGGATGCGACGAATATTCTCGATTGTTGGTCGTGGTGCCAGAGACTGAAATACCCGGAGGAGGAGTGCCAAAAGAATGGATGCGTGTGCCATCCGTCCACCAGTCGATAATCAAGGTTTTTCCGATGACCGAAGGAAATTCGATGGGATCTATCTGCTCGCCTGTCCATAGAGTTTGGTGCAAGTCCGCTTTAGGACACCATTGCGGAATAGGACAATACGCAAAACTTTTGGTGGTAAAAGTTGCGATAATGATTGAAATTAAGGTGATTTTTTTCATAGGTATTTTGGTTTAGATTTTTTGACTTCCGACAATAAAAAAAACGGACTTATATATCCGTTTCAAAGGTTTTCGACGACCCACAATTATAGACTAGATAAGTCCGCATTTCTGCGAACATCACTCATTCTCATAATTGTTAAAATGTCGAAATTTTTGAAACAAGAATACAGCAACGCCGTTTATATATTTTCGTTTTTTACATATTTTTTTGATTAAAATTTGCCACAAAGGTACGAAAATTTTTTGAAATTTACCAAATTTTAACAAATAAAATTTGGTAGATTGCAAAATTTATTGTAATTTTGTAGCAAATTATTTATGGATATGAAACACAAAACTTACGATATGGACAATTCCTCGCTTGATGTAATTAGTGAACCTGCTGTTGCTTATGCAACTAATGCTATGGACGAGAGGCTTACCGAGAAAGCATATTGGAAAAATGCTCTGACAAAAGACCAACTTTTGCAAAATATTCGTGTGGAAATGCAAACATGGAATTGGAAAAAATGAATATAAAATTTTCACAACAAGTTGAGATATTCGTACGAGATTGGGCATTTGTACTATTTAAAAAACAATACTTTTCGTTTTATGAAAATGCTGATAAATATGTAACAAACATTATTGAATCTATCTACGAAAAAATCTCTCATAAATTTCTTTGGCAAATTCCACAACAAGAGCATTTCAGACTGATTTACGGTAAAAACATCAAATATATCAAACATCAAGTAGCAAATAGTAAAACCGTTTGGTATATCTTTTTTGAATACTCTGAAACCGAAAATGCTGTTCTGATACACCATATTACTAATGGACAAAAAGATGCACATCGAATAAATTAACACAACAAAAAAACATTATGAAAACAATCCAAAACCAAAATTTTGCAAACCAAAATGTATTAGTGCGTTGCGATTTCAACGTGCCATTGAACAAGGAAACCCGCGAAATCACTGATGATACACGTATTCGTGAATCACTTCCTACCATCAAAAAATTGTTAGCCGACGGTGCTGCCGTAATATTGATGTCGCACCTTGGACGCCCGTCTGAAACGGGTTTCGAGGAAAAGTATTCACTCAAACCGGTTGCCGAACATTTGAGTAAACTCTTGGGTATTAACGTAAAATTAGCCGACGATATTTTCGAAAACAAAACTATCGAAAATGCTAAAAATCTCAAATCCGGCGAAGTTTTATTGTTAGAAAATTTACGCTTTTTACCGGGCGAACAAAAAGGCGATGTGGCTTTCGCAAGATATTTAGCGGATTTAGGAAACGCTTACGTAAATGACGCTTTCGGAACGGCTCACCGTGCACATGCATCAACCGCAGTGATTGCACAATTTTTTCCAAACGACAGATATTTTGGATTTTTGTTGGCAAACGAAATCACAAATTTGGAAAAATTATTGAACAACGGCGAAAAACCGTTTACAGCAATCATTGGTGGTTCTAAGGTTTCAAGCAAAATTGATATTTTGAAAAATTTGATTCCGAGAGTAGACAACATGATTATTGGCGGAGGTATGGCGTATACGTTCATTAAAGCCATGGGCGGGCAAATCGGTAAATCCATTTGCGAAGATGACAAACTTGATTTGGCAAAAGACATTATGAAAGAAATGGATGCAAAAGGTGTGAAGTATTATTTTCCGACCGACTCGGTTTGTGGCGATAAATTCGACAATGATGCCCAGATCAAAACCTTTCCATCCAACGCTATTCCTGAGGAATGGGAAGGTATGGATGCGGGTGCGGAATCTGTAAAAACGTTCGAAAAAATTATTGCAGAATCCAAAACTATTTTGTGGAACGGTCCGATGGGCGTGTTTGAATTTGCGAATTTCGGACATGGTACAACGGCTATTGCTAAGGCTGTTGCTGCCGCTACACAAAACGGTGCATTCTCCGCAATCGGCGGTGGTGACTCAGTTGCAGCGATCAATCAAAACAAGTTGGCTAATCAGATGAGTTATATTTCTACCGGTGGCGGTGCCATGTTAGAATACCTCGAAGGGCGTGTTTTACCGGGGGTTGCAGCGATATTGGGATAGTTTTTCGTGTAGCGATGATGGAGAATTATTTAGATAGAATTATCTGTGGAGATTGTTTGGCAACAATGCAGGAAATGCCAAGCAATTCCATTGATTTGGTCGTTACTTCTCCGCCGTATAACCTGAAAAATTCCACCGGCAATGGAATGAAACCCTGCACCACAAGCGGAAAGTGGGCTAATGCTGCTCTGCAAAATGGGTATAGCCATTACGATGATAATATGCCACACGATAAATACGTGAAATGGCAAAGAGATTGTTTGACAGAAATGTTTCGATTGATAAAAGATGATGGTGCAATTTTCTATAATCATAAATGGCGAGTTCAAGATGGTTTATTGCAAGACAGGCAGGACATTGTAAGCGGGTTTCCTGTTCGACAAATCATTATTTGGCGCAGAAAAGGCGGAATAAACTTTAACCCCGGATATTTTCTTCCGACTTATGAGGTTATTTATTTAATCGCAAAACCTGACTTCAAATTAGTTCCAAAATCAAACGGTGTTGGCGACGTTTGGGAATTTACTCAAGAGATGAAAAACGGTCACCCCGCACCATTTCCAATAGCTTTGATTGATCGGATAATCAGTTCAACAAATGCGAAAATTATTTTAGATCCGTTCGTGGGAAGTGGCACAACAGCGGTCGTTGCAATGGGGTTAAAGCGTAATTACATTGGCATTGATTTATCCCCTGACTATTGTGAAATGGCAGAAAAAAGAATCGAAAAAAATAAAAAACAAAGCGAACTATTAAAAATAAGACCCTTAACATTATTTGACGCATGAAATTATACACAAAAGAAAACTTGATAAAAGAATTTCACAAAATAGCCCGAATGGGTTGGATTGAAAACACTCGCAAAGGAAATGATGGGGGCATAGGAAATACGCTTGAAGATTTGTTGGGTATTGAGGAGAACAACCTGCCAATACCCAATGCTGCAGAATGGGAGTTAAAAGCACAAAGATTAAACACGTCATCCCTAACGACCTTGTTTCACATCGAACCTTCTCCACGTGCTGTCAAGTTTGTTCCACAGATTTTGCTACCAAGTTACGGCTGGCAACACCAAGAAGCCAGCAAAAAACATCCTGAAAATGAGATGAGTTTTCGGCAAACCATTCATGGTAATGCGTCAAGCGATAGAGGCTTTATGGTCAAAATTGATAGAAAAAATCATAAGATTTTGATCTCTTTTGATCACACAAAAGTTTCCGATATTCACAAAAAATGGTTGAAAAACGTCGAAAAACGAATTGGTTTAAGTGAATTGAACCCTCAGCCATATTGGGGTTTTGATGATTTGGCAAACAAGGCGGGTACAAAACTTCTGAATTGTTTTTATGCTCAAGCCGAAGTTAAGAAAGAAAACGGAATTGAATTTTACAAGTATTCAAAAGTCATGATGTTGCAAAAGTTCAATTTTAATGCTTTTTTACAAGAACTGGAAAGCGGAAATATCCTTGTTGATTTTGATGCAAGAACCGGACACAATCATGGTACAAAATTTAGATTGCGTCAAAATTGTTTTCCTAATTTGTACGAAAAAGCGACCGAAATAATATGAAATTTTTAACACTCACGAAAAATATAACTTAATATGAAAAAACACAACGCAGCCATTATTGGCTATGGAAACATCGGAAAGTACACGTTGGAGGCACTTTTGGCATCTACGGATTTTGAAGTTGCGGGAATTGTTCGACGCGATGCGTCGAATGTTCCGGACGAATTGAAAAATTTTAAGGTCGTTGACCATATCTCCAAACTTGAAAACGTAGATGTCGCCATTCTCTGCTCGCCTACGCGCAGTGTGGAAACACAGGCTCAAGCCATTTTAGCCATGGGCATCAACACCGTAGACAGTTTCGATATTCACGGCGAAATTTGGGATTTGAAACAACGTCTCTCCCCTATCGCTGTAGCAAATAATGTGGTTTCTATTATCGCCGCAGGTTGGGATCCGGGAACGGATTCCGTGGTTCGTGCGTTGATGGAAGCGATGACCTCAAAAAGCAGTATCCACACCAACTTCGGACCGGGCAAAAGTATGGGACACAGCGTAGCCGCCAAAGCGGTGAAAGGCGTGAAAGACGCACTGTCCATGACCCTGCCTGCCGGCGAAAGCAAACATCGCAGAGAGGTTTATATCCAATTGGAAGATGGTGCGGATCCCGCTATTGTCGAGCATTTGCTAAAAACAGACGACTACTTTGCACACGATGATACGCAGGTTATTTTTGTGGACGATGTTTCGAAACATGAAACTGCAGACCATGGCGTAAACCTTGTATGCAAAGGCATTTCGGGACAAACACCCAACCAAAATATGGAATTTTCCATGTGCATCAATAACCCTGCTCTCACTGCACAAGTGTTAGTCAGCGTGGCTCGTGCAAGTTTCAAGCAATCGCCCGGATGCTACACCATGATTGAACTTCCGATGATTGACCTTCTCGAAGGAGAGAAAGAATACTGGATCAAAAAATTAGTTTAATATAAAAAAATTCTGTCAGGCATAGCTTTCTCAGTTTTTTTTAATACCTTTGTAAAAACCCAAAACACACTTAACCACAAACACCATGAACCGCATCCTCACCCTACTCGCGGCATTCCTGCTCATGAGCAGCACCGCACAAACACAACAGCAACCCGCCACTGTGACCAACGACAGAGGGCACCAATACGTTGCCTCCGAAATCCAACAGTTGGTCGATTACCTCAACCTGCCGGCTCTAAACCCCGACCAAACCAACGCTCAGGCACTCGGTTACCCAATGTCTATCACCACAAGCAACCTCAGCGAATGGAGTAATGGCAGCGGGTATCACACGGGAGTGTTCATACAGCAAACCGAACAGATTGACGGCATTTATTACATTCGCAGGTTAACGATATCCTCGGCGAGCGGAGTGGGCTGGGCGAATGTGCCTCGACTTGCAGGGCAGTTGCGGATTCAGAATTTTAAGCAGCTTAGACTGCTATCTTTGGATAATGCGTATTGGAGTGAAAAAATCACGGTGAACAATTGTCCGGAGTTGAGAGAATTTCAGCTTAGTGGCATTTCATCAATGAACACCGAACACGTAGACCCTTTGCACGAGCGAAGTCTTGAAATCACGAACTGTCCGGAGCTTTATCTGCTTAGCAGTACGCATTGTCTCCTCACGAATTTTGTTCTGAACGGCAGCCTTGCCTTGCAACAAGTAACGATATCGGGTACCGATATGCCCTCTATCGATTTCAGCGACCAAAAAAATCTGACCAATCTGACACTTAGTAGCAATCGTTTTTCCGAAATCACTTTGCCTGACCGTGCTCATTACCGCGACAAGCGGATGTATCGGGCGGATTTTTCATACAACCAAATTGAGCCTGCAAATTTAGTGAACCTGATTCGTGCCTATCACGGCGACAGCCTTTTTTACGACAAAGAGCAGCACAACCCAAACAAGTGGATTCATCTCAGCGAATTCGGGAGTCAGCATATCATCATTCGCAACCCTGAAACCGGCGGCGACTCTATTCCCGCAGGAAGTAAGGTTGACCTGAGTGCGTTTGCTACGCTCAAATACGGTGTTCCACAAACCGATTATTCGGGAGTTTTTCAATGGACATCGCGAGGTGCCGGACCTGACGGCATATACAGAAATCTGACCCAAACCGCAGAAATGGACAAGGGTATTCTTACCATTCCAAACGATATGGCGGGAGTAACGATCACTTGTGTTTATACGGCTTCGCCGCTACTCGCACGAGACATGGTGAGGTATACCATCAACGTCAATCGCAGACCGGGCAGTGCAACAAACGTTAGCAGACCACTCGCTTCTCCTGACGAATTAGCACTCCGCCGACGTAGCAGAGGCAACGAGCCGACCATTGCCCAAAACGAGCCAACAGTAAGCACCTCCACAGGTGGCACGCCATCAACGCCCACTACCACTACTCTGACAGGCGGAGGGACTGAACAAAACATAACAGGTGGCACGCCTCCCCCAGTCACCTCGACTCCGCTCGGTGACCGGGGTACAGGTACTACAAGCGGTACACCTCAAACACCACCAACAAGTGGCACACCTACAACACCTCCTCCGGGCACCTCGACTCCGCTCGGTGACCGAGGTACAGGTGCGGGCGATGCGGGTACAGGCGGTACAGGTACCTCGACTCCGATCGGCGACCAGAGCACGGAAACAGTCGAACTGCCTCCACCACCAACATTCACAACAGTAGCCCCTGGCAGTGATGCTCCGGAAAACAAAACGCCTTATGATTGGAACGGAAAGTCTACCCAGTGGATCGAAGATTCCATCAGAAATATCATGGGCTATCCTAAAACGATCTACACATTTGTTTCTCGCTGGATTCCAAGTGTAGATCTGACCGACCGTGCTGCTCCTGTTGACAACGGTTATAGCTATGCAACAGCACTTTATTTAACGATAGGCGACTACAGAGTGAGGAACCTCGGTAGGGCAAGAGGTCCTTATGGAGGGCAAGTGTGGGAGTACTGTTGGGAGTTTGAACTCAAGGAACCATACAAAGAGCACGCCATAGAGGTGAGCAATCCCAGAACGCCCAACCATGATCATTGTCCTTATTCAAGGTATTATCTCGAACTTGGCACGGTGGATTTTGGTCGCATCACCAACATCATCGAGTATCAACATGGCGAGCAAAAAGCCACGATCGTTTATTGGGAAGAGACCATGAGCAAGCCCGGACCTTTTTATTTTGCCGGCGACAACGACCTTATGTGGAATGATACCCGTGATGCTCTGCTGCCGAATTACCCCGTGATTTGGGTGATTTTTGAAGAGCGAGTATTGGCATCGGGGGCGGTACTTCCCAGATGGATAGCAACAGGTCGGAGTTTCGATGCTGCACGCGCTAAAACGCATGGCTACAACGACGTAGAACTCAGGTATCAACCGGGTAGTGGTGGAATGTTTTCGGGTTGGACACATTATTACTTTACGCTAAAGCCGGGCGTTACTCCCGAAAATGCCAAGCTCACTACCGATTTTGTTGATACCCTACGTCCCGACAATCCTGCATCACTCGGAACCAACGGTATTACGTCAATAGATGCTATCTTGAAAAAATTTATCAGAGATCCGGCGAGGGAGTAAACAATTCTAAGTATGAATACTCACGAAATCTACATACAGCGATGTTTGCAAATCGCTCAAAACGGCTTGGGACAAGTGGCTCCAAATCCGTTGGTGGGTTGTGTGATGGTGTGTGATGACCAAATTATTGCGGAGGGATTTCATCAAAAATACGGCGAAAATCATGCGGAACGGAATGCTATTTCTCTTGTGAATGATGAACGTTTGTTGAAAAAATCGACGTTGTATGTGAACTTAGAACCGTGTTCGCATTTCGGGAAAACCCCGCCCTGTGCGGATTTGATTATAGAAAAAAAAATTCCGAAAGTTGTGATTTCAAATTTGGATTCCAATCCGGAAGTCGCAAGAAAAGGTGTCGAACGTTTGCGAAACGCCGGAATCGAAGTGATAACAGGCGTTTTAGAAAACGAAGGACGATTTTTGAATCGACGATTTTTTACTTACATCGAAAAAAAACGTCCCTATATTATTTTGAAATGGGCTCAAAGTTTGGACGGATTTATGTATAACGAAACCGAACGTTGGATTACCAATGATGCCATGCGAAACCTCGTTCACAAGTGGCGTAGCGAAGAACCGGCGATTATGGTTGGAACCAATACGGTTTTGACAGATAACCCCAAACTCAACGTTAGAGCCTGTTTCGGAAAGAATCCGTTACGAATTACGATGGATAAAAATCATAAACTTCCAAAAAACTTGCATTTTTTTGATCATTCACAACCTACGAAAATCTACGAAACAACAGACCTTTCAGAGATTCTGAATGATTTATATGCACGAAAAATACAATCTTTAATCGTTGAAGGCGGTGCAAAATTATTGCAAAGTTTCATCGAAAAAAATCTTTGGGACGAAACTCGAATTCTTATCGGAAACAAACATTTGCACAACGGCTTGAAAGCACCGAAAATTCAAGGTAAAGAGATTTTTTCAACAGAAATTGAACAAGACAAAGCCGTTTATCTTTTCACATATTCTTGATACAAATCCAACATTTCCTGTGGCGTACGAACGTAGTAATTGTAGCCCGCACGGCGTTCTTGCTCGATTTCGGCAAACGTAGCACGTTTAACGCTGTCTCGTCCTGCAAAGAAAGGTTCGCCGGTTTCTATATCATAAAAACGAGCCCAATACGGTGCTGCGTCCGGATCCGGAACAACACGTCTATCGGGACGACCGTTTTCGCCAACAAAATTCTCTACACGAATCCCCGTAATTTTCGCACCGTCAAACCATTTCACGGCAGCGTCAATCGCTTGTCTCATCTCAGGAGTCGGGTTGTCAAAACTCATCAAAAACATGACAATTCCGGCACCTTCTTCGCCACTAATTCCGGCAGGTTCGAAAACTCTGGCAGCAGCCGGTTCAAGTGTAACTTCATCATACTGGGCACACCAACCTGTAAGCACACCATTATTCAGACGAATTTGTGTTTTGAGAATCACATCAATGCCCCGTTTTAAGCCATCTTTGGAACGTTCAAGCAACATCGGATCATCAACAAACGCATAAAGTTCATCACGCTCGGCAATACCTTTAAGAATGGTCAACATATTGACCGTTGCATCATCGTTGAACGTAACGCATGCCGAATAATTTGTTCTGTTTTTGTTCGGATAAATTTGTGGCCAACCACCATTTTCGTATTGCGATTCAAAAATATAATTTAATCCTTTCAAAAATCCGTCTTTGTATCTTTCGATACCCGTTGCATTGTACATTTTCGCTAAATAGTACATTTCCATGTATACCGCATTATTGTCGATGGTAATATCATCGGTTCTGCCTTTGTTGGCAATCAAATTGTCTTTTTGTTCTTGAGTTAATTCGACGTGAAAACCGGTGTTTTTTTGCCATCCACCGATATCGCGTTGATAAAGCAACACGTTGTCGGCAATTCGTTTGGCTTCTTCGGTCACATAGAATTCGTCGGGACTTTCAAGTGCAATTCGAGTCCATTCCACATTGTGGCTTGGCGGTGTAAACGCCGGATTTCCGGGTTGATACGTTTGATGCATTGAGGATGGTTGTGCGTTTGCAGCAAGTGATACCACTGCAAACAGGGCTACGGATGTTAAAATTTTTGCTTTCATAATTTTAATTTTTTTTCTTGGGTGAGATATTATTTTTTGACATATTCTTTGTACATATCCAACATTTCTTGTGGCGAATGAACATAGAAATGGTAGCCGGCACGACTGCCTTGTGCGAGTTCTTCGAATGTACTCACTTTAATGCCGTCTCTATGTGCAGCAAAGAATGGGATATTGGTTTCCAAATCATAAAAACGTGCCCAAAGTGGCGGTGCATTGGGATCTTCAACAAGACGTCTGTCGGGACGACCATTTTCTCCAACCAAATTTTCTAAGCGAAATCCTGTAACTTTTACACGTTCATACCACTCCACAACAGCGTCAATCGCTTGTCTCATCTCAGGTGTAGGATTTTCAAAACTCATCAAAAACATAGCAATTCCTGCACTTTCCAATCCGCAAATCGAGACTAATTCCCAAAGTCGCGCAGGTCTCGGCTCAAGCGTAATTTCACAATGCTGACCACACCAGCCCGTAAGTACGCCATTTTGGCGAATTTGAGTTTTGAGAACAACATCAATACCTCTGTTTAGTGCCTCTCTCGAACGTTCGATCAATGCCGGATCATCAACAAAAGCGTACATTTCATCGCGTTCAACAATTTTTTTTAGAATCGTCAATGCGTTGATCGTTACACCATCGTTGTACGTGATACGTGCTGTATAGTTTGTGCTCATTAGATTCGGGTAAACCTGAGGCCAGCCGCCAATTTCGTATTGTGCTTCAAAAATATAATTTAGTCCTTTCAAAAATGCTTGTTTGAATCTTTCGTCGCCGGTTTTGTTGTAAACCTTAGCTAAATACTGCATTTCCATGAATGTGGCTTCGTTGTCAAACGTAACATCATCGCTATTACTTTTGTTGGCAATTAATTTTTCTTTATCGCTTTCGCTCAATACAACCGACATGTCGGTATTTTTTTGCCAACCACCGACATCTCGTTGAAAAAGCAGTACATTTTCTGCCATTCTTACAGCTTCTTCGGTGCCGTAAAATTCGTCAGGACTTTCAAACACAATTGCCGCCCACACTACACTGTGACTTGGCGGTGTAAACGCAGGATTCCCCGCTTGATAGGTTTGATGCATGGTTGTGGATTGTGCATTTGCAGCAAGAGCAACCGCTACGATTGCCACAAAAATGGTTAGGATTTTAGTTTTCATTTGGAATATGGTTTTAAGTTTTTTTTGCCGTAATCGGAATTTTCCGCAAAGGTACGAATTTTTTTTGGAATATGCAAATTCGTGAACTGTGAGGTGTGAAGCGTAAAGTCGTTGAAAAAAAATAGCAAGGGGTACTGCTACTCCAAAACATTATCCTCGCTTTCATCAGTCATCTCCTCTACATCAGTCGTATCCTCCGTTTCAAGCACCAACTGCCCATCAACAAACATGAGGGTCTTAACCCGCAAGCACTGCTCCTCAAAGTCGATCAGGAGATTGGGATCAAAATGTTCGTAAAAAAATCGAACTTCAAAATGCAGGTGGTCTGTGGTAGCACGACCTGTACGCCCTGCCAAACCTATGCTTTCGCCGGCTCTGACGGTTTGAAAAGGCTGCACATGAATTTCCGACAGGTGGCTGTAAACGGTCTCTAAGCCGTTAGCATGGCGGATTACAACCAAATTGCCATAGCTCGAATACCACTTCGCCATGCGCACCATACCGTCGAATACCGCGAAAAGAGTGTCTGTTGGGCGTTGTCGCAAGTCAATGCCGGTGTGCATTCTGCCACTTCGCATACCATACTTTGAAAGCACGTTGAAGTCTCTTGCAGGCATTGAAAATACAGGGGTTTCTGGGGTTATGAGTTCCAAAATTGTCGTGTCGGTGTGCTCTAATCGGCGGTGTCGGACGTGTTCGAGCGACCACGTGTTTTGGTATAGTTCGTTGGCGGGACGGAGTGTGTCGTGTGGTGGAGTGATGATGATTGTGTCGTTCGTAAGAGGTATGGTGTCGTTTGCTGAAACGAGCGTATCTTGTGGCATTGCGGGAACGCACAATAACAAAAACAGACCGTAAATTAGAATTTTATTTCCGTTCATAAGTAAGGTAAGCAAAAGTTAGTTGTGTTTTTTCGTCAAAAATGCGTTCGCTTTCTTCGGTGAGATTCCACTCCTCATAGTTGATTTCGGGAAAGAACGTGTCGGCATCAAAATCCTTATAGACCAAAGTCAGGTAAAGTTTGTTCGCCAAAGGCAGGAATTGCCTGTAAATAGAGGCACCTCCGCAGATAAAGTTCTCCTTGTCGGCATCGGCTAAAGCGATGGCATCCTCAATGGAATACGCCATTTCGCAACCGTCAATTTTTAGATTTTTATCATCAGCGATAACGATGTTTCGGCGATTAGGAAACGGTCGCACGGGCAGCGAATAAAATGTGTTCAAACCCATGATCACCGTGTGATTGAGGGTCATTCGCTTAAAGCGTTTCAGGTCTTCGGAGAGATGCCAGAGCAGGTCGTTGTCCTTGCCTATAGCGTGGTTTTGGGCTATGGCGACGATGATGGAGATTTGTTTCATTGGAGAATTACGAATTATGAATTACGTTTTACGCCTCTCTTTTTTGGCGGCAGGAAACAAGATATTATTCAGTATTAATCGGTATCCGGGAGAATTGGGAAATAGGTTCAAATCTGTTGGCGGGTCGCCAACGAAGTGCTGATAATCCTCCGGGTCGTGCCCGCCAAAAAACGTCCACGTGCCTTTGCCGTAAGTGCCGTGAATGTAGCGAACTTCGTTCAACGACTTGGTTTCACCCAAAATAATCACATTCGGTTTGAGATAATTTTTGTTGAAAGCCGTAGTTTGCCCCATAAATCCGTGAAGTACCCGTGCATGGTTTTGTGTCAACATCGTTGGAATCCAATCCCATTTTGCGGAAAAATCGAATAAGGTAAAAAAATCGTTATTTCGGTTGAGATTTTTTGGACGCGTATCCGTTACATCAATGCTCGAAATCTCGTACTGCACGGGATTTGTAACCAATTGAAAATTGCGAAATGCAAAGGTTTTTGAGAAATCCAATTTTTGTTGTGCATTCGGATCCATCGGATCGCCATCAAACATTTCCGCACAAATATCCGTGTCTTCGGCTGCCAACGCCACATCGAAACTATCCGGAGCCGAACACATCGCAAACATAAATCCTCCGCCCATCACAAAGTCGCGGATCTTATGAACTACCGCCAATTTTAATTGTGAAACTTTTGCAAATCCGTGTCTTTTGGCGGTTTCCTCTTGCAAACGAACATCCTCTTGATACCATGCCTGATTGCGATAATTCGCCCAAAATTTGCCAAATTGTCCGGTGAAATCCTCGTGATGCAAATGCAGCCAATCGTAGAGTGGGAGCACGCCTTGCAGCACTTCATCATCATACACCACATCGTACGGAATTTCCGCATAAGTCAACACCAGCGTTACGGCATCATTCCAAGGCAGTTTATTTTTTGGCGAATACACCGCTATTTTCGGGGCTTTGTGAAGTTTCACCACGTCCATATTCACGCTCGGTTCGGCGATTTCTCGTAAAATTTGAGTGGCTTGAATATCTGCCACCACTTGAAACGAAACCCCTCGAAGTCGGCATTCTCGCTCGATTACAGACGAATGTGGCATCATAAAACTTCCTCCTCTATAATTCAAAAGCCAATCCACTTCCACATCTTGCGAAAGCACCCAATAGGCGACTCCGTAGGATTTCAGGTGATTGGTCTGCGATTCGTCCATCGGAATTATTATCATAGCAGCCTGCAATCGACAGGTTATCAATAGAAATATGACTATACTATATACAATTTTTTTCGACATTGTTCTACAAAGATACAAAAAAAATTTTGGAATTGCAAGAAATTTCAAAATTTATTCGTATATTTGCAAAAAAAATAAAATATCAGAAATAATCTGCTATTTTAATTTTGAACCTAAATTATTAACCAAAAAACAGAAGTATTATGAAGTACGTATGCAAAGTATGCGGGTATGTTTACGACCCCGCAGCAGGAGATCCGGAGAACAATATCGCTCCCGGAACAGCGTTCGATGCTCTTCCTAACGATTGGACTTGCCCATTGTGTGGCGTGGACAAGGAGGAGTTTGAGGCTCAGTAGTAAAACTGTGAAGCGTGAAGTGTGAACTGTGAGGCTCCGCCCATAGCTAATGGTGCAGCTCTCACGGTTCACGGCTCACACCTCACGGTTCACAGCTCACAGTTCACGTTTCACAAAACACAGCAACAAAACACAATTCATAACAATAAACACCCCATGTACAACAAACGACCAATCGCCCCAAACATCTTCCATGTAGGCGTAAACGACCGCCAAAAGGAAGTTTTCGAAAATTATCTACCCCTGCCTCGAGGGGTTGCCTACAATGCCTATTTGATTGTAGATGAAAAAAACGCACTGATAGATACGGTAGACATTGCTTTTACGGATGTCTTCTTTGCCAAGATTGACGCTATCCTCAAAGGAAAGCCGGTCGATTATCTCATCGTAAACCACGTAGAGCCCGACCATGCCGGTGCTATCGGATTGCTCAAACAAAAATATCCCAATGTCCAAATTGTGGGCAATACCAAGACTTTTGATATGCTCAACGGCTATTTCGGCATCAACACCGACCTGCACGAGGTGAAGGAGGGCGACACCCTCTCGCTCGGCAAACGCACGCTGACCTTTTATATGGCACCGATGGTGCATTGGCCCGAAGTGATGGTAACCTACGAAAACCAGGACAAAATCCTGTTTTCCGCCGATGCATTCGGCACGTTTGGTACG
>WRKV01000023.1 GCA_009777915.1 Bacteroidales bacterium
CTCGTGGTGGTGCCCGAAGACGAAGTTGAGTTTGGCGATATTCTTGTGAACACAACCGACACCAAAACCATTTTGGTTGAGGGTGCGAACTTGACGGACAACATTACATACGTGTTGACCGACAATGACGATGGCTATTTTTCTGTGGAAGCCGAAACAGGCTTTGATCCGTTTGAAGGCGGCGAACTGACCGTAACTTTCGAACCTACGGAAAAAGGCACACACGAGGCAACGCTGACCATCAGCAGTGGCACTATTTCTCACGTGATTGCGTTGAGTGGGGTAGGCTATGAGCCACCGGTTTTCCCGGCACCGGGTGAAGTGATTATTTCGCAGGTGTATACAGGAGGTGGAAACAGCGGTGCTGTCTATAACCGAAAATATATTGAGTTGTTCAACACAACCGATAGAGATATCGCTTTGGACGGATTGTTTTTGTCGAATGCGTCGGCAACCGGCACAGGTGCATCGAGTCCCTCTGCCCTCACGGGAACGATCAAAGCACGGGGTTTCTACTTGGTGCATTGTGGTACGCTTAGCGGTACTAACGGTATTGCCATACCGACCACGGCAGATGCCACATTTACCAATCTCAACCCTGGTTATGGAAGTGCTAAGGTAATGTTATCCACATCGAGCAGTATTACCATCACAGCCAAACATCATACCGGTGACAGCAGGATTTTGGACTTGCTTGCATGGGGAACAGGAATTACTCCGGCCACAGGTTCGGCTACGTCAGCAGCACTGGCATCCAGTAATACCCTGGCAGTGAAACGTATCTACGATCAGACAACTTGCAGTTTCAGATTCAGTATGGATACGGTTATGGCGAGTCATTTCCAAGCTGTGAGGGCAGATGCTACACCACTCCCACGCAATTCAGCCACAGATCCACTCACTCCGGTTGTTAGCGTAACCCACGATTTGGGTAGCACAAACACCCTCGACTTTGGCGAAGTGAGAGAGGGCGAAGACAAAACGCTTACGTTCAAACTTACGCCGGCTTGCCTCGAAGATGATCTGACGCTGACCTTGACAGGTGGCGATGCCACTGCATTTGTTGTGGAGCCCGAAAGTATTGATCAAAGTGTGTTTGGTG
Source organism: Bacteroidales bacterium (assembly GCA_009777915.1). Classification (GTDB taxonomy): domain Bacteria; phylum Bacteroidota; class Bacteroidia; order Bacteroidales; family P3; genus WRKV01. The sequence goes on from WRKV01000023.1 coordinate 1,103, forward strand.
ATACCACCATTAGCGTAACGTTCTCGCCAATCGCGGTTGCAACGTATACCACGACCTTAGTGATTGCCGGCGGTGGCATGGACACTCCTATCGAAATCACAATCAAGGGCGAAGGCATCTCTGCTACACAGCCTGAGATTACAGTGGTTCCGGATGATTTAGATTTCGGTACTGTTTTGGTTGGTGCAAACGAAACCAAAGAGGTGAAAGTAGAACAACTATTCCTCAACGGTGCAGCGATTACCTACGAACTCACCGACTTGGCGAATTTCGAGGTAGACGATTCGAAACTGATTTCCGACAGTCTTTTGTTGGTAACGTTCAAACCTCAAACTGTGGACGATTTCACCGCTGAACTTCTTGTAAAATCTGTAACTCACAACCTTACCGAAACAGTAACGTTGACAGGTGTCGGCGGTATAACCACTCTCACTGTGGATTCGACAGAAGTTCGTGCAGGCGAAGTGGAAATGAATGCAAGCAAGACTATGGTATTGCGTGTGAATGCAACGCTGTTGCAAGATGATGTTACCTTAGATATTAGCGGAACCCATGCAGCTATGTTCAGTGTCGACAGTGCTATGCTTGTGCGACCTGCCAATGGCAATCTGACCAACCGACAAATCCGTGTAACCTACGCTCCAACGGCTCTTGGCGAGCATACAGCAATGCTTACGGTAAATAGTGCAGGCGTTTCCGATGTGGAAATACCTTTGAGCGGCGAGGGAATTATAGCTCTCACTACGTTTGCGGCTTGGGAAACACAAGGAATAACGGTTAGCAATACGGTTACATTCCCATTTGATGCCACAACAAAAGATGCAGTGACTATAAGCGGAACACCTCAACTTACCATTGGAGCGGGAGTTGGCCAAATAGCAACCAATCCGGGAGCGAATCATATTCCTGTTTTCCTTAGACAACCAACTGCCGACAGTGCTGCTGCCATTGAACATGATACCTATTTTGAATTTTCGCTAACACCGGCTGACTATACAGCACTTGACATCACTCAAATTAATGCGAATATCAGAAGAACAGCCCAAGGTCCGAATGCGTTTATTTTCAAGTACAGTTTAGACGGTTTCGCTACGGATGGTATTGCCATAGATGCAGTAACAGACCTTCCGGCTCCTCCCGAGAGCAATAATAACGGTTGGGCATTTGCTTTTGACAATTTGTCTATAACCGATGTGGAAAGCACGATTACGTTTAGGCTCTATGTTTGGGGTGGAACTGCCGGATCATCAGCAAGTATTTCTATCGGTAGATTGGCAGGAAATGATTTGGAGATAAGAGGATTTGCTCGTCAATTACCCGGACTTGACGTTACGCCTACCACTCTTGCCTTTGGCAATGTCCAGGTTGACAACCCTTCGACAGCACAAACGGTATCTGTTTCGGGAGCACTTCTGACCGACGACATTACATACGTACTTGGTGGCGATGATCCGAGCGTTTTTGCAGTTAGCGAAACTTCTTGGAATGCAGCAACAGGCGGTACACTTAGCGTAGTCTTTACGCCGATAGCAGATCAGTCTTACAGTGCAACCCTCGTGATCAGTAGCGATGGAGTCGACAGCAAAACCGTAACCTTGACCGGTACAGGTATTGCAGCAGACGCACCATTTTTGGAAGTGGATAAAGCAGAACTTGCGTTTGGCGATCAACTCGTAGGAACATCAAGTGCGACACAAACCGTTACGATTGTAGCGGCGAATCTCACGGATCTGGACTATGAAATCGTGGACGAGAATGCCGATCATTTCGAAATAACGCCGGGGACATTCAATGCCACCACAGGCGGAACCCTCGATGTGGTGTTCAAACCTCTGACCACCGGCTTGAAAACGGTTACACTGATAATCACAAGCGATGAGATGTTCGAAACGGTAACCCTAACCGGAACGGGCGTAGTTCCAACGCTTAGCACAGATCTCACACAAGTCGATCTCGGCAAAGTTATGACAAGTGCAAGCAAGACCGTTGAACTCAAAGTAAGTGCTGCACATCTAACCCATGACGTTACACTTGTCCTAAGTGGCGATGATATGGATAAGTTTGAAATCAATAAGCAACTTCTTGTGAGACCAACAGACGGCAAAATGCAAGATTCGATTGTTCTGATTACTTACACACCTACGGAACTCGCACAACACACAGCAACGCTGACGATCAGCAGTGAGGGTGCAGATCCAAAAGTTCTGCAGTTGAGTGGCGAGGGTATCGGATTCATTGAGGACTTTGAGGAAACACTTTCTACACCGTTGTTGTCGGCTAAAACAGCCTATACCGCTGCGAATTACACGCTGAAAACCGGTGAATGGAGAATCTGCGGTGTAGGACAAATGCAAGCCGACGACCGTCGCAACGGAACCGGTAGCGTACGTTTCAGAGGAAATACCTCTGATACGGATGCCGCTCAAAACATGGCTCAAATGAACTTCAACAAACCTGACGGCATTGGAACGGTAACGTTCAGCTACGGCTCGTATGGTACTCATAGCGGAGGTCGTTTGCAAGTGCAAGTTTCTACCGACGACGGAGAAACTTGGGAAAATAGAGGTCAGGAAATTGTTGCTCCATCATGGGCGAATGGTGGCGGAACGCTACAAACCGCTACGGTTGTGGTCAACAAACTCTATCCTGCTCGTGTTCGTATTGTGAAAATATCACAAACAGGTAGCACCAGCGTCAATGTTGATGATATCAGTATGACCGATTATTTGGTTGAAGTTCCAACGGTAGAAGTGGTTGGTAATCCTGATTTCGGCATCACCGAAGTGGGAGTACCTGTAACCCGTGTATTCACGGTTTCCGGCGAAAATCTAACCGATAATATCACATTCGATATTGAGGGTGCTGATGCAACGGCATTCGTACCAAACGATACCGAATGGAGTCCGGTAGACGGCGGAACATTGAGCATCACCTTTACGCCAACCGAAGGCAGAACTTACAATGCCTCGCTTGTGTTGAGTACGCCGGGTATGGATGATGATGTGGAGATCTCGCTTAGCGGTATAGGTGTCATTCCTCAAGAAGTCGCCAACATTGCAGCAGTGCTTGCATTGCCGCTAAATACGGTTGCAAAAATTACCGGAGAACTTACCGTTGTTACACAACAGGGTAGAAGTTTGTTCGTGCAAGACGAGTCTGGTTGGGTGTTGATCGACTGGCAAAATCCGGCGAAAACCTATACCAACGGACAACGAATCACCGGTGCCATTGCGACTCGTGGTGAGTTTGATAATGCTCCGCAATTGGTGGTCATTCCTGCGTTGGGACTTCCTGACGGCGTAGTGGGTGAGCCTGCTGTAGCAGCCATCGTTGAACCGGAGGATTTGGTATATCCGAGTGATTTGAACCGATATGTGGCGTTCGAAAATGCGGTAATTGCTGCTAATGTTACGTATACAACTGCGACTCCGGCAGAAGACGGAACCATAGAAATAGAGGGCGGAACCATGATTATCCGCAATCACTATAATGTGGTTTCAGGTAGTTTTGCAGCAAACGACAGAGTCAATCTAAAAGGTTTGGTAAGATACTACAGCAATGCGATTCAAATTTATTTGCTCCACATTGAGGAAACATCTGTAACATCAATCGAAGAAACAGATCCTCATTCGGTTGTACACGTATATCCGAATCCGGTAGCGAACGAACTGTTTGTTCAAGCAGAGCAACCGATTCAGACCATTCAGATTCTCAACCTCAGCGGACAAATTGCGATGCAACAATTCGGAGACAAAACTTCGATTGATGTAGGCATTTTGCCACGTGGCACCTATATTGTACGCATCGTGTTTGACGATGGCTCAGTGTTTGTGTCGAGAATTGTGAAGTAACACCGTCGCCGTCGCTAACAAAAAAAAAACGAAATATCTTTGATATTTCGTTTTTTTTTTGTACCTTTGACCCAAAAATTAAATATCTAAAAAAATGAAAACATTTTTCAAACCTTTATTGCAACTTCTTTTGGTCGTATTCTGCGTAGCATTGAGCCTTTCCGGATGTAAAAAGAAAGATTTTTATTTACAAAACGATCCGGAGTTGAGTGTTAGTGTTAGTCACATTTCGATTCCCATGACCGGAGGATCTTATTCCATTGATGTAAAAAGTACACGCCGATGGATTATCGATGCCAATAGCGATAACAAAGATTGGTTCGGCATTACGCCGACTTCGCTAAGAGGCGAGAACGACGGACGAATCAACATCACGGCAATGCCTAACGATTGGGGTGAGCGTAGGTTGACCTTAACGATTGAAACTGCCGGAGGATTGTCGCAACAGGTTTATATTGTTCAAGAAGGATTTAATTCGCGATTGCTGTTGAGAGAAACTTTCGGAGTCGGTGCAACCGGTAATCCTTGGGCAGGTGACTACGATGGTTATCGCAGAGAAAACCACGAAGGCGTTGGAGGAGCCGAATCTGTAACGTATAGCGGAAACAATGTTTCGATAAGATCCACAGGCGTGTCGCCAAGTCCGGAATTTTCGGGAGGTAACAATGCTTTCTTTGCTGCAGCAGGTGGTACGCTGAATGTCGCAGATATCGAACTGTTTCAGTCAAGACGTCTCCTGATTTCATTTGCAATCAACGAACCGAGTAGCGTACTTGCTGTGGATTATACGCTCGACGACGGCACGACTTGGGTTCCTGTTCCTTTCACAAAAGCAACTCAGGGTTGGGAGCGTATCTTTGCTGAGGTTGAGCTGGAAGGAAGTATACCGAACGAGATGACGTTGAGGTTTATCTCCAACGGAGAAATTCGTTTAGATGATCTCCGGATTGAAGGTGTTGATGGATTGCCGGGAGAGGCAAACAGGCTTTCGCTTTCGCCAAGCATTCTGAACGATGTCAGTTCCGCAGGAGGTCCGGAAGTGATCAATGTTTCATCAAATTCCGAGTGGGAAGTTATATCGAATGTACCTTGGCTAACGGTTAATCCTGCTGCAGGAATCAACGATGGAGATTTCGAAGTCAGTATTGCCGCAAATTCAATACCCGAAGTGCGTTCGGGAACGGTTACCGTTCGAACAACCGGCGAAGGCAATATCGTAACGCGTACGCTGACCGTGAATCAACAACCCGACGCATCAAGTTTCATTTGGGGCGAAAATATGGGACTGACCCCGGTTTCCTCAAACACATTAGTAGCAAGCTACAGCGGTTGGAGCAAAGAGGGAAGTAGCGGAAGTACGGTTAGTTATGTCGCATCGGGAGGAACGGTGGATATTAGAAGTAACTACCCGCAAGGTACGGCAAACGGTACATATTCGGGAGCAACACCTCAAAACAATATGTTGTTCGCTGCTACCACCGGAGCAGTTCTTACCGTTAGCGGTATTGATCCGGGCGAACGAAAATACTTCTCGCTCTCGTTTGGATTAAGTTCGCCAAGTGCAAACATGACGGTGGATTATAGTATAGACGGAACAACATGGAGTCCTATTTCGCTGTCTATAAAAAACACGACTAATTGGGGATTGATTAACGCCGAATTTGAAATTCCGACAACGACCACCACATTAAGTTTGAGGTTTACAGCAACATCTTCTGACTTTGGTGTACGACTCGACGATATTCGACTGTTTGGTTCCGAACAACCGATACCTCAACTCATCGTTTCGCCGAGTGTGCTTGAGGTTTCCCGAGACGGAGGCACAAGAAACATATCGATTATTTCGAATGGCGACTGGGTAGTTTCGAAAGGTTCTGAAACTTGGTTTACGCTTGGTGCAACGTCCGGTAACGGAAACCAAACCCTGAACGTTAACATAGATGCAAACGATGTTACTCAAATCCGTTCGGCAACCATCACGGTGATGTCTGCCGATGGCAATATCACCCGAACCGTAACCATAAATCAAGAGCCGGCACTTCCTGCGAATCTCTTAGCGAGATGGGTGTTTCCGACCGAACCTGATTTGTCGAATGTAACAGCAAGTGAAGGAAACGGAACCATTGCCGCATCATCGAACAGAGCACTTACTTGGCACTCCGAAGGAACCATACGTGCTACCGCAGGCTGGAATGTAACCGATGCCGCATGGCTCATCACCATACCTTTGGACAAGGATATTTCAGGGGAAGTTACGGTAGATCTCAGAGGATACGGCTCTAATACCGGTCCGAGAGATTTCAAGTTGCAAGCCTCGTCCGACAATGCAACTTGGACTGATGGAGGCACCTACCAATTGGCAAATGTTGCCTTTACTCACGACAATGCCAAAAAAACAGTGAAAGTAACCTTGCCTGCTACCATACCTTCCGGAGGAACGCTGTATCTCCGTTTGATTACGGTGGGTGAGAATGGAGGAACAGGTATCACCGGTAATCCAACAGCCTCCGGCGGAGTCAGCCGAATTGGAGATATTACAGTAGCTGCCGATTAACTAAAAAATCTAACACATGAAACTTATCATCAATAAACTAAGCATTTGCACAACGTTGTTCTGTCTTTTGGTTTTTGCAGCATCTTGCAAAACCAAAACCGACGGACCCGGCTTGGAAATCAGATTCGACCCAAGTGCCGATATTTCCGGAGAAGTAGGACAACATTTTTTCCTCATCGAAACCGATCCGGATATGGTATGGACTGCAACAAGCGACGATGAATGGATTACCATCGAACCGGAAACCGAAACAGGTAGTATTTATGCTATTGTCAAAGTCGATGAAAACGTTGGAGAAGAAATTCGAGAGGGAACGGTTACCGTTAGAGCAGGTTCAACCCAAAAAACCGCCACATTGTATCAACGACCTATCAGTTTGGTTGATGTGGTTGGAGAAACATGGTTTGAAAGTACGGCTACAACCGGAACGTTCGAAATCATTACCAACCTCGTATGGACAGCCCGGATCACAGCAGGAAGCAGTTTTGCAGCGATCGGATCTGATGATTTCGGAATAGGAAACGGAGTCCTCAGAATAAACGTAACACCCTATACCGCCTCCGGATTGAGAACAGCAACCTTGCAAGTGTCGGTTCCCGGACAAACTCTCAACATCACCCTAACTCAAGGCAGTTTGCCAACCAGAGAGGAACAGGATATTCCGTTCCGACTCGAACTTCCCGAAGTGAAAAACAAACGTTGGTATGTTCAGCATAGAGTCCCCAATCCTAACGGCATTGCAGGTGACTCGGTTGTTGCGTATGCTATGGAATACGACACCGCACAGCGTCATGCCGTTTGGGTGGCGTTAGTGTTCAACAATGCACTCAATGCAGATGTTACCGTACGTTCCAATGCATGGGCATTCGACCCGATCATTCCAAGAGTGTATCAATCGCTCAACACCACATCGCAAACCTTTGGTTCATTTATGCCTCCTTACACGCCGACACGCCCACTCACCGATGGAGACAGAACACAATGGCGTTACGATCGCGGACATATCATGGCATCCGGAGATCGTCTGTTTTCCGATGAAGCCAATCGCTCTACGTTTTATTTTTCAAACATGAGTCCGCAAGTGGCTTGGTTCAACCAACAACTTTGGCAAGAACTCGAAGGCAGAGTCAGAGCATGGGCAAACTTGGCGAATGTGGATACGCTTTACGTGGTCAAAGGTGCTGCTATCAACCGAGCCGGAACCACGTATACGGTCAATGGTGCACAACAAACGTTTGCCGGTGCGGAAATCATTCACCGACTCCCACAACGTAACAATGTGGTGGTGCCAAAATGGTGGTTTATGGCGATTGTTCAACGTCAAGGAAATTCATTCCATGGAATTGCTTTCTGGATGGAAAATAAAGGCAGTGCCAATTCGGGTTTCCCCGAGGGATATACCTCACGAGCCGTAACACAGCAGTATGCTTTAACTATTCGAGAATTGGAAGCACTAACCGGTATCAATTTCTTTCCGAATCTGAAAATTGTAGGAGAGCAAATCGGCAATCCGCAATTAGAGGAAATGGTAGAAACCTCACCCATTAACTGGTCCCGATGGCCCGGCGTAAATTAAAGTCAGCATGAAAACACTAAAATACATATCACTTATCCTCGCTCTGCTACTATTCGCAGTCGGTTCGAGCTATTCCCAAACCCACACCCTCTTGTTTTACAACGTCGAAAACTTGTACGACACCATAGACAATCCGAGTGTTATCGATGAAGACCAAACGCCCGAAGGGAAACGGTTGTGGAATTCGCAAAAATACTGGGAAAAAATCGACCGCATTACGGAAGTCTATCAACGAGTAGCTCAAGCAACAGGCAGTTTTCCGATTTTAATCGGTGCTGCTGAAATTGAAAACATTCACGTCCTTCGGGATTTGGCAAATAGCGACCGCGTGGCTCAAGCGAGATATCAAATTGTGCATTATGATTCGCCCGACCGACGAGGGGTAGATGTCGCATTTTTCTATCGTCCGGATGTGATTGAATATGTATCAAGTTATCCTATTCCGGTTAGATTTCCCGACAATCCGACTTCTTTAACCCGAGATATTTTGTGGTTTACCGGAAAAATCGATGGGCAGATATTTCACTTTTTTAACAATCACTGGCCCTCTCGCTGGGGCGGACAACGCTCGTCCGAACCTCGACGCCTGAGAGCAGCCTCAATTTTGAGACATTATGTAGATTCGTTGAAAATCGCCGATCCGGAGGCTATGATTGTGATTATGGGCGACTTCAACGATAATCCCGGCGATCGAAGTATGACCAGAACCCTGCGTGCAAAAGGCACTATCAAAGATCTAAAAGAAGGCGAATTGTTCAATCCGTTTCTGCCTATGCACAAAGACGGGCACGGAACATTGGGCTGGAATGATGTTTGGAGTTTGTTTGATATGGTGATCGTCAGTCAAAATATGGTGGGTGGCGAAGGACGTTTTCAAATTCAGCCTAACCCGGGCTTAAAACCAAGAGGACGAAACAGAGAACCATACTACGGATTTATCTTTAACCGACCGTTTCTCATGCAACGAGAGGGGCGTTTCAAAGGTTATCCGTGGCGAACCTACATTGCAGATGTTTACCAAGGAGGCTACTCCGACCACTTTCCGGTGTATATACTTATTTCGAAATGATGATGAATGCAAATATATTAAACAATCTTAATGATTTTTTCTCCAATCAGCCTATTGAAAAAGCGTGGTTGTTCGGCTCTTATGCTCGTGAGGAAAACACGTCGAACAGTGATATTGACTTGCTCGTTCGATTTTCTCCTGATGCAAAAATGACGCTATTCAAATACGGAGGAATGGTTTATGAATTGGAGCAACTGACAGGTCACAAAGTAGATATGGTACAGGAAAAAATGCTTAAACCATTTGCACAAAAAAGTGTTGAACAAGATAAAATTCTTATTTATGAAAGAAAAACCACGTGATATTGAACGTTTGCAACACATGCTGGACGCCGTTAATGACATACTTGAATTTACGGCGAACCATTCTTTTGATGATTTTTGTGCCAATAAAATGATGAAACACGCTGTATATCGCAATTTGACCATCATTGGAGAGGCAGCTAATCTATTAACAAAAGATTTTCGAGAAATGCACAATACCATATCTTGGCCACAAATTATAGGTATGCGACACGTTCTTGTACACGGCTATTATGAAGTTGAATGTTCCGTTGTGTGGGATACCATCGAAAACGACTTACCCAAATTACGAGACGAAATACGAAAAAAAATATGAAACTAAAATCAGTTCTAACAACTCTCTTGATTGCGACCTGCGGAATGGCAGTCGCTCAACAAGAGCAAATCAAAGGAAGGGTCCTTAGTCGAACGACCAACCTGCCCATTGAAGGTGCAAGAGTGCAAATTAGCAGTAATGTTGACGAACACATTGTTACAACAAATGAAAACGGTCTGTTTACCGTTTCAAACTTGTATCCTGCCACATGGAGAGTTTGGATCACGGTCGAAGACTTTAGCGATTACAATGTGCCATCTACCTTGCGACCCGGAGCCGTTTTGGATTTGGGAACTATCTTTATGTTTCCAACCATAACCAACATGGCAATCATGGACGCCGGAGGCATGGAAATGGAAACCGAAGGCGGTGATCAAACACAAAGCGGACCGTCGCTTTTGAGCGGTTCGGCAGACCCATTTACAAACATCTCCAACTTCCGATTCAGTGAAATGCGTTTCAAAGCAAGAGGCTATAATTGGAATCTCCAAAGAGTTTATCTCAACGGTCTACACATGAACGACATCAACACCGGAAATTCACCGTTTTTCCTTTGGGGCGGATTAAACGACCTGATGAGAAATCAAGAACCCTCTATGGGTATGCACCCAACAGGCTATGCCGTAGGAAATGTAGCCGGAACCAATAATGTCGTTACGCGTCCATCTCAAATCCGTAGAGGTTTTCAAGGTAATTATGCAAGTTCCGGAACACTGGCAAACCGATTGAGTATAGCATGGGCAAACGAAATAGCACCAAGCTGGTTTTTGGCGGTTGCCGGTGGCGTTCGATATTCACCAACCGACTATTTTCTTAACTATACTTTGGGAACATTTCAACAAGGCGTATCTTACTTTTTAGGATTGGAAAAAAGATTCGGCTTCGGACACAGTTTGTCGATTACAGGTTTTGGAGCCCCTTTGGCAAGAGGTTCTACCAATTTGACAACACAAGAAGTTTTTGACTTGCTGCAAAATCCATACTACAACCCGAACATCGGTTGGCAAAACGGACAAATCAGAAATGGAGCAGTCAGAAATTCGCACGAACCGGTAATCACATTGGATTATACCAACCGAATCAGTAGCCGATTGAGAATACAAGCCGCCGCAAACTATCGTTTCGGACGAAGTGGAGTAACAGGCATAGATTGGCACAACGCTCCCGACCCGCGTCCCGACTATTGGAGAAATCTGCCAAGTGCATTCACCGAACGATTCGGAAACGAAGACCCCATTAAGGAAATCAACGCAAGAGAAGCCTGGCTAACCGACCCAAACGTTCGGCACATCAATTGGGAAAATATGTATAATGTGAATTACAACAATCGGGAAACTATCCAAAACGCTACAAACAACGGAGTTCGAGACACAGTCATTACCGGATTACGCTCTGTATATGCAGCTATGAATCGCCGTGTCGACCAACGTGATTTCAGCACAGGAATCACCGTAAACGCCATGCCGACAGCCTTTCTGAGAATTGATGGAGGTATAAACTACCGATGGAACAGAACACATTATCATCTCGTGATGCACGACCTTTTGGGTGGCGATTTTTGGGTCGATGTCGACCAGTTTGCAGAACGTGCAGAACTCGGCGAGGAGGCTGACTACCCGAGAGAAGACCAAATTCAAAACGATATGAACAATCCGAATCGTATCGTTAGAGTGGGCGACTCTTACAGTTACAACTACTACGCATTCACGCAAAGAGGCTCGCTTTGGGGTATCGGACATTACGACTTCGGAAATATCGGCGTATATTTCGGTGGAGATATCGGTTTTACCTCGTTCCACAGAGAAGGGTTGGTTCGAAAAGGGCTTTTCCCCGACAACTCTTACGGAAAATCAGAATCCAATGATTTTTTGACCTATTCCTTGCAAGCCGGTATGAATTACCAAGTTTGGGCTAATCACTATGTGAATGTAAACGTGAATTTTGTTCAACAAGCACCCGTTTTTCAAGATGCATACCTTTCACCAAGAACCCGAAATACAACCGTTAACGACTTAAAACCGGAAAAGATTTTTGCTACGGATTTAGGTTACACCATACGTTTGGACGGAACAAGATTCCGCATTGCCGGATTTTATACCGAAATTTACGATCGCAGCAGTGTTAGAACATTCTACGATGATGTGAAACGAACTATGAGTAATTTTGCATTGAGTAAAATCTCGCAACGGCACATGGGTGTGGAGTTTGGGGCAGATGTATATGTGTGGAACGGATTTACAGTGAAAAGTGCGGTAGCCTACGGAGATTACAAGTATTCCTCAAATCCGTTACTGACATTAACCGAAGACAACAGTGATAAACTACTCTCATCTTGGGGAGGATTTGAAGACGAACGCGTGTATTGGAAAGGTTTTTATGTCGCCGGAACACCACAATTAGCAAGCAATCTCGGCATCGAATATCGTGCCAGACAAAATTGGTTCGGAGGAATAGATTTGAACTATTACGATTATATTTTTGTGGAAATAAATCCAAGACGTCGCACTGATGCTGCTCTACAAAACCTTTCCGGAACGGAAAAAGCAGATATGCTCAGACAAGAACGATTTGACGGCGGATTTTCGCTCAATGCCAATATCGGACAGTGGCGAACCATCATGCGGAAATACAATCTCGGTATCATGCTTTCAATAAACAATATCCTCAATAACCAAAATCTAAAAACCGGCGGTTTTGAACAATCGCGTATGAGGTTAGATCCCGATACCAATCAATACAGAGCATACGATTCAAGATATGCCTACATGGCAGGAACCTCGTATTTTCTTAACGTATTTCTTAGATTCTAATATCCACTATTCACTATATGAAACCTATGAAACCTATATCAAAACTATGCTTACTCCTGTCGCTTGCAATAGCCTTTACCGCTTGCATTCCGGAGTTCGACCCGCCGAAAAAAAGACCGCCGGCAGAATTTGCTGACGAACAACTGACCTCTATCAGAAGTCTGAAAGACCGACATCGCGGAGAACCTGTGGTGATTAGAGACAGTGTTATCATTTCCGGAAGAGTTATCAGCAACGACCGATCCGGAAATATCTATAACGAACTTTATATTCAAGACGATGATTACGAAGGAATCCGAATCAAAATCAGAATGAGCAATATGTTTAATTTCTATCGATTGGGACAACGCGTTTATATCAACTGTTTTGGACTGATTCTCGGAAACAACGCAGGAACGCTTGAATTGGGAACTCGTTCAACAGACGGACGAAACGAAACCGGACGAATAGAAGGCATTTGGACGATCGAAAAAACAGTCTTGCAAGGAACATTGGAAGACGAAATTGAACCAATGGTTATTACATTTTCAAAACTCAACAGAAATCTCGTCAACACATTGGTTAGGATTAACGATTTAACGTTCAAACCAACCCTTACCGACGGCGACACCATTGGCGGCAGAGATAATGTCGTTCGCACTTGGGCATTGCCAAATCCTGTCGACGGATCCAATCCGAGAAGTTTAAGCCAATTGTTTGAAGACGAAAGCGAACAAACTATCATCACCCGAAACAGCGGATACGCACGCTTTGCAGGCGATGTAATCCCAACGGGTAAGGTTGATTTAATTGGCATATTGACGATTTTTAATAACAATTATCAATTATTATTACGCGACTTGAATGATGTAATTATTCATAAAGAATCCGACCCTGATCCTGAAGAATAAAAGTAAGATTAAGAATAAACCACATAAAAAACTTATCAAAACTATACTATCATGCAATACAAAAAAACACATCACCATTTTGCCCTCAAGCAACCAAAAAAACCTTATAAACACAGTACTATTATGGCAAAAAAGATTTTATTAGTGGATGACGAACTCGATGTTTTGGAGTTCCTCAGCTACAACCTGCGAAAAGAAAAATTCGAAGTTACTACTGCAAAAAATGGAAAAGAGGCTATCCATTTGGCTAAAAAAGACAAGCCTGACCTGATTATTTTAGATGTGATGATGCCCGAAATGGATGGTGTAGAAACATGTTACGAACTCAGAAAAATCAAGGAATTGGAACAAACACTGATTGTTTTTCTCACTGCGCGAGGGGAAGATTATTCGCAAATTGCAGGATTCAGTGCCGGTGCCGACGATTACATCACAAAACCGATTAGTCCGAAATTGCTGATTACAAAAATCAATGCACTGATCAAACGATCCTCCGGTCACATCAAAGAACCAACCATGCTCAAAGGTTTAATTATCGACCGGGAAAGATTTGTGGTGGTCAAAGATCAACAAACGTTTTCACTGCCCAGAAAAGAATTTCAACTCCTGGAATTATTGGCATCAAAACCCGGAAAAGTATTTACCAGAAATGAAATTTTCTCCGAAATTTGGGGCGAAGATGTGGTTGTGGGCGACAGAACTATCGACGTGCACGTTCGGAAAATTCGCGAACGGTTGAATCTGGAAAACATAAAAACCATCAAAGGGGTAGGTTACAAATTTGAAGAGGAAGACGAAGAATGAGTTTCGTTTGGTTCTCCATAATCGCTACAGTTGTCCTGTTTTTGTTTTTTTTCGTGATGTTTCATTTTGTGGTGAAACGGTTTGTCGAAAATCGAATCAAACTGATCTACAAAATCATTTATACCAAAAAAAAATCACGAGAGGATTTCTTGAAACTGTACCAACAACTCGGATTTTCAGGTGTAGAAAAAGAGGTGCAAAACTGGCTTTTGAAACTTGATGTGAAATTCGAAGAAATGAACCAACGCGAAACTTATCGCAGGGAATTTTTAGGCAATATCTCTCACGAATTAAAAACCCCGGTTTTCAATATACAAGGGTATATCACAACGCTTTTAGATGGTGCCATTAATGACCCTCACGTGAATCGAAGTTATTTGGAACGTACGGAGGCAAGCCTCGAACGAATGATTTCGATTCTCAACGACTTAGATGCAATTTCGGTTATCGAGAGAAATCAAATGGTGCCGGAGTATTCCGATTTCAATCTCGAAGTTTTGACGAAAGAAATTTTTGATGATTTTGAAATTAAAGCCAAAGAGCATGGTGTAAAACTTTCGTTCAGAAACAAAACGCATTGGGAACCGATGGTTGAAGCCGATAATCGTCAAATCAAACAAGTGATTTCAAATTTAGTCGAAAACTCAATTCGCTATCGCAAAGAAAAAAATCCGTACACCAAAATTACCGTTTACGATATGAATGAACGATTTTTGGTGGAAATTTCCGACAATGGAATCGGCATTTCAGAAAACGATTTACCGCAAGTTTTCGAACGATTTTTCCGAACGGATAAAGCCCGTTCTCGTGAAAAAGGCGGATCCGGTTTGGGCTTGGCAATCGTCAAACATATCATCAACGCACATAACCAAAACATTACTGTTCGCAGCACATTGGGAGAAGGTACCACATTCAGTTTTACACTCAATAAAGTTAATGCCTAACCGTCAGTCGATCGAAGTCGACACCCCTTTACAACATGAAAAAAATTTTCATCATCGGCTATATGTACAGCGGAAAAACAACCGTTGGAAAACAATTGGCTAAAAAATTAAATTACGATTTTTTGGATACGGATGTCATGTTCGAAACTATCTACAAAACCCAAATTCCGGAATTTTTTGCAACGCACGGAGAAGTCGCATTTCGAACCGCCGAACGCGAAATTTTGGAAACGTTGAAAAACTATCCTAACCATGTGGTTATTTCTACCGGAGGCGGGTTTCCTTGTTTCAACAACAACATCGAATTGATGCGTGAATTGGGAATAGTGATTTATTTGGAATCCACTGTTGACACGATTCTCAAACGATTCGAAAAATCAAAAAATCCTCGCCCGCTGTTAGCAAATTTATCGAAAGACGAGGCAATAAAAAAAATCGAAAGCCATTTGCAAGAACGCAAACAATTCTACGAACAAGCCAATATCACACTGTCTGCCGACAATGTAAATTTAGATGTTTTGTTGCAAATTTTAGAATTTTAATTTTTCCAATAAAACCACATTTTCTACATGATGTGTCTGCGGAAACATATCCACAGCCTGCACTTGCGTGATTCGATAATGCGAGCTCATCAATGCTAAATCTCTCGCTTGTGTAGCAGAATTGCAACTGATATACAGAATTTTTTCGGGATTGATTTTGAGAATTTGTTTGACCACTTTTTCGTGCATTCCCGCTCGTGGCGGATCGGTAATAATCACGTCGGGTTTGCCGTGCGTTGCAACAAATTCATCGTTCAAAACATTCACCATATCGCCTGCAAAAAACTCGCTGTTTTCAATGTGGTTGAGGGTTGCATTAATTTTCGCATCTTCAATGGCAGATTCGACATATTCGATGCCAACAACTTTCTTCACGGATTTTGCAATGTACTGTGCAATCGTTCCCGCTCCGGTGTACAAATCGTAAACAATTTCATCGCCTTTGAATTTCACGAAACCCGCACCAATTCGATATAAATTCGAGGCTTGAACGGAATTGGTTTGATAAAACGATTTCGGTCCGATGCGAAATTGCAAATTTGGTAAAGACGAACTATTATTGGTCTCTACCGCATTCGCAGGCATTTTCTCCGTAATAAACGGTTTTCCGTAAAATAATTTAACGTCCAAATCAAAAATCGTATCGTTCAATTTTTCATTTATCACATACATCAACGATGTAATTTGCGGAAAATTATTTTGGATTTCCGTTAGCAACGAATTTATCAAACCCTCATCGCTGTAAGCAAAAACCACCACCACCATCCAATCCCCTATGGTCGTATTTCGAATCATCAAATTCCGTAAAAAACCTTCATGCGATTTCACATCGTAAAACGATAACTTGTTTTCGAGTGCATAATTTTTGACAAACAGTCGAATCGCATTCGACGGTTCTGCTTGCAAATGACAATACGTTATATCCAAAACTTTGTCGAACATTTTGGGAATATGAAATCCGAGTGCGTTGTTTTCTGAATTTTGGTTTTCCATTTCTTCGGATGTTCGCCAGCGTCTGTTCGAAAACGTATATTCAAGTTTATTTCGATAAAGATATTCATTTTCTGCACCAAAAATCGGCGTAATATCCGGTAAGTCCAATTGTCCGATGCGTTGCAAATGGTCAACGGTAGTTTGTTGCTTATGTGCCAACTGAATATCGTAAGGTAAATGCTGCCATCTGCAACCGCCACAAACACCGAAATGCTCGCAAATCGGCTCTCTGCGGAGATTTCCGAATTTGTGATATTTGATAACTTTAGCCTCTAAAAATTGTTTGCGTTTGTTGGTAATTTGCAAATCCACCACATCGCCCGGTGCAACAAACGGCACAAAACAAATTTTTTCTCCAACATAAGTGATAGCTTTGCCTTCGGCAGCCAATTTTTCGATGGCAACTTCGAATTGTATCGGATATTTTTTTCTCATTAATTTTGTTGAATTTCGAACATTTTTTTCAACTGTTCGTTGAGAATGTTCACAAAATTTTGCAACGGATTTTTCGCCATCATCGCCACCATCATGCTCATATCCGCATTCAATTTAATCGTGGAAATGCAAGTGTTTTCGCTTGTTTCCTGCAACTCACAACTTAATTCAAACGGAAACGGAGAAGGTGCTTCGGAAACGATAATCAATTGATTCGGATTTTTTTCTTTGATACGCATCGCCAAGGTTGCCATATTTTGAATGGTAAACGAACACGAATTTTCATCACTTTTCCAATTCGTAATTTGCGGTGGCATGAGTTTGGAAAAATTTTCGAAATTCGACAAAAAATCTATGATATTTTTTGCAGCGGTTTGAATTTCGACGGGGTTACTTTCAATGTTTGTCATGGTATTTACAATTTTTTTTTACATTCTTTCGTCTGACCATTTCACCGGATCAGCACTCCATTCGTTGAGTGAAGCTAAATCGCTTTCGCTGATATATCCGCCTGTTGCGGCTTGTTGAAGTAGAATCGGATAGGTCGTTAACGTGTCTAATTTTACATGGGCTTTTTCAAAATTTTCGAGAGCCGTTTTCAAGGTGTACGTAAAAATTGCAACCATACCCAATACTTCACAATCCGCATCTCGCAAGGCATCTACGGCAAGTAAACTGCTTTTTCCGGTTGACACCAAATCCTCGATGACCACCACTTTTTGTCCCGCTTGAACATGTCCTTCAATACGATTATTCATGCCGTGTTTTTTTTCTTCGGCACGAATATAAACAAATGGTTTTTCCAAAATTTGCGCTACAAGTGCACCTTGTGCAATCCCGCCTGTGGCAACGCCTGCGATAAGATCCGCATCGGCATATTTTTCACGAATAATGGTTACAAATTGATCTCGAATATGCGTTCGAATTTCGGGATACGAAAGCGTAACACGATTATCGCAATAAATCGGCGATTTTCGTCCGGACGCCCAAGTAAACGGGTTTTGATTGTTCAGTTTAACGGCTTTAATTTGGAGTAAATACTCGGCTACACGGTTCATATTGAGTCTGTTTTTAGGTTTATTTTTTAATTCAACTTCAAGCAATAAATCCATCGGTCATCGCCCAAAACCAAGTAACCATCGGCATAAGCGATCGGTCGCCAAGCATCGTGTCCGTCCACGATACGTTGTTTTTTGACCAACGTCATATTACGTGATCCGATTTGATAAACAAACAATTCTCCATCATCTTTGAACGCCAATAAATGTTGGTCGATAATGAGGTACGGACCTAAGCCAAAACGCTCGTCCGATGCGGATTCCCAGATAGGTGTTCGCAAATTGGAAACCGAATATGCCACCACTTTTCCACGCACACCACCTCCATCTTTCGGAGGAATGGTAATCATCATTTGTTCGTATAAAATCGGCGTTTGTTGTTCGCTCGAAACACCTTCGTTTGGTCGCCAACGGTCAATCAAATTTGCAGAAAATCGTCCTTCCGCATAATTAACTTGCACCACTGCTCCGCCCGCACCATATCCGGCTGTCAGCAAAATTCGGTCGTTCGAAATTTGCAATGGCGAAGGTGCAATCACCGAAGGAGCCCAAGCTACATTCCACAACAATTTTCCTTTGTCGGACGCTTCCGCAGAAACGCCGCAAACACCACCAACACCGACATAAACGTATGTTTTTTTTCCGTGAATCGTCATGGGCATAATGGACGAGTGCGACATTTTATAGTTTACGGAATTTGGCGTTTGCCAAGCCATTTCGCCTGTTTCAATGTCAACACCAATCATCAAGGTTTCGTCTCCGGCAGGTGCTAAAATCACTTGATTGTTTTCGATTCGCGGGCATTGTCCGGCGTACCAATGTGGCACTTCGGTTCCGAATTGTTTTTGCAAATCCATCGTCCATTTCAAGTCGCCCGTGATTCGATCACAACACATCACATATCCCATCGGACCAAACGTTACAACGTATTTTTCATTAACAGCAGAAACGGTTCGCGAAAATCCGTGATTGCGTTTCATCGGCACACGATACCACCGCCGCCAAAGTTCTTTGCCCGTTTCCAAATCAAAACATCGCAACATATCCGAACTCAATCGTTCGTCGTAATCCAAAACATAAACCAACCCGTCGTAAATCGCTACGCCGGCATATCCTTCGCCGGTTTCTACGCTCCATTGAATGGAAAAATCTTTCGAAAAATCGTGTTTTCGATTCGTTCGAACGATGTTTTTGTAATCGCTTCCGCGAAAAGTTGTCCACGATTCTTTCAACGTTGATGAACTTTCGTCAAAACGCATGAAATGCTCGCCAATCACGACTTCTGCCAAATTTCTTGCACTTCCTTCCGGACGATTATCTCGACCCGGATCTTGAATTTTAATGTTAGAATCCGGAGTGTAAAATTTCCAAAACACCACCATGCCCGTGAATATGAGTATGACGAGCAGGGTAATGAGATTGATTATGTTTTCCTTTTTCAAGGTACCAAATTAATCTGGGTTATCTTCGAGATAACTGTTTTTTACAACACGACCGTCTTCCGTCAGATTGTAACGAGGGACTTCGGAAGTTGACGAATGTGTAGGTTCGACCAATGCCACTTGACGACGCATATATGCCGGAACACGTTCGAGTTCTTCCAAACCTTCAATCGTTTTAACTTTTGCACTCAAATCGCGAAGTTGTTGAATGCGATCCGCACTGTGTGCTTGAAAACGCTCGGTATTCACGTTTGGCGTGACGGTTCTTTCTGTACAAAAAAACCGTTCATCGTTCGGAAGTTCGTTGATGATTTGCGTTTTTGCAGGTGTCGAAACTCGCAGTTCGTGAAAATTCAAAGAGGCTTCCAAACTGTTGGCTTCAATCTCTTTTTCAACCGTGGACTTAGTCATGTTTTGCATACTTTGACTATCGTCCCATTCATCATCCAAACTATACACAAACGGAGACACCGCAGGGGTTTCCGAAGTTTCGGAAGTCGTTATTTCTTGGATGGTTGGCATCTGTCCTTTTTCCAAATCAATGACCATCGGTCTTTCTCTTCTATACAATTCACTTTCTGAAAACCCTGTCGCGATAAGCGTTACAGAAACTTTTTCGCCGAGCAAATCATCGTTTCCTGCACCCCAAATCACATCTACATCTGCACCGGTAGTTTTTTGAACAAAGTGTGTAATCTCTTCGAATTCGCTCATCGTTACTTCATTTTCCGACGACGACGAAATATAAATCAGCACATTTTTCGCACCATTGATATTGCTATCGTTGAGAAGTGGTGATTCAATGGCTTGCATTACGGCTTTAATTGCTCTGTCCTCACCTTCCGCAGATCCGCATCCCATCAGGGCTACACCGCTGTTTTGCATGACCGTATTCACATCACGGAAGTCGATTTGAACCGTTGAATGAACGGTCATAATCTCGGAAATACCTTTCACTGCTGTGTTCAAAATTTCATTCGCTTTCGCAAACGCTTGAGTCATTTTGAATTCGCCGTATTCTTTGAGTTTATCGTTGTTGATGATGAGAATAGCATCCACATGTTTGCGAAGTTCGGCAATACCTTCTTGAGCTTGCTGAATCCGTTTGCGACCTTCAATACTGAATGGCGTTGTTACCACAGCGACAGTCAAAATGCGTTCCACTTCTTCATCTTCAAGTTTGATTTCTTTCAAAAGTTCTGCAATGACCGGAGCCGCACCGGTTCCGGTTCCACCGCCCATTCCGGCAGTGATAAACACCATTTGAGTATTACTTTCGAACAAGGCTCTGATATCGTCTGCTTTTTCGAGAGCAGCTTTTTTCGCAGCGTCCGGCTTATTGCCGGCACC
This sequence comes from Bacteroidales bacterium, assembly GCA_009777915.1. GTDB lineage: Bacteria > Bacteroidota > Bacteroidia > Bacteroidales > P3 > WRKV01. The sequence continues at coordinate 22,039 of WRKV01000023.1, forward strand.
TAATCCTTTACCCAATTGAATTTTGTTAGGGACAGGGCTTGCGTCCAATGCTGTTGCATCCGTATTGCAAACAAAAAAATCAACACCTTGAATACCGTGTTCAAACATATGGTTTACGGCATTACTGCCACCGCCGCCAACGCCGATCACTTTGATGTAAGCCGATTGATTAAGCGGTAATTCGAATTTTAGAATATCTTCCATAGTACATTTTTTTACTTCTGACAAAGTTACAAAATAAAAGTGAATTTTCGTATCAAGGCGTGTTTTTTTTATTAACTATTTGTTGTTAATAGTGTCGTTGTAAAGCCAACAAAAAAAAATTTTGTCAATTCAATTATTTTTTGTATCTTTGCAGTCCCCAATTCAGAAAGCCCGGATGGCGGAATTGGTAGACGCGCTGGTCTCAAACACCAGTATGGTTAAACATGTGCCGGTTCGACCCCGGCTCCGGGTACAAAAGAAAACCTCAATGCTTTGTAACAAAAGAAGTTGAGGTTTTTGATTTTTGGACTTGCACCACATTTGCACCACATCTAACCGCTCCCATATAAAAGCACACATACTTTTTTCATAGTAACCCCCTTTCACAAAAAATTCATTACAGGCAGGGGGCAGTCAGATGAATTTTTTTGCGGATTTCAATTTAATAACTTTTCAAGTGTTTCCATATCTCTATTTGCTCGTAATTTGTCATATTTTGTGTTCCTCGAAATGTAATCGTCAATTACATTTCTCCTCCATTAATCCTTTCACAAATCCGTTTGATTTCATCAATCAATTCCTCAAATTCCGGGCTTTTGCCAATAATCATATTTCCTCGCATTTCTGCATAATCGTCCTTCCATCTCGGCATGAGTTTTACCGATGGTATTGGGTTTAGGTTTGGAGGAAAATGCGATGTGTAATCCACGCCGTTGAGTTTTGAAAAACGTTCCCGATGAGCAACGATGGCTTTGTACAATTCTTTATCGGCAATGGCTTTTTCTGCATACGGAGTTTTTGCAATTTGGCAAATATCGTAAAAATGGCGACTTCTGCCGTCTATCAGCATTTTTTCAACCGGGCGTTGATGTTCTTCGTGCAAAAGGAAAAGTTTTTCCAAAAATGTGCATTCGGGATTTATGCACGATATAGTAACATCTTCATCGGCAAACGGCTGTTCGGGAAAATGTTCTCCAATCAACGAACGGAACGAGCGTTTTGATGCCGGCTCCATCATTGAACGGCTGCCTATTTCCAACAAAACACGAGGTTTGATGTAAGTGGAATATTCTGCAACAGCAGGATATAAAACTTCAATTTTCACAGGATCATCATCAGAACCTTTACTGTCCATAACTGCCAATCGAACATCGCTCATTCCTGCGTCATCAAAGGATTTTTGAAGTGCAGAAAGTAAATCGTTTGAAATATATTGATTTGAAATCGGTCTTAATTTTTTTCGAATTTGATTGCTACTTATATCGTCTGAAAAACCAAGAAATTCACGATTAATCGCTAAATCCACATCCTCACTAAAACGCGTTATGATATTCCAAGCCTTTGCGAGCGAAGTTCCGCCTTTGAAATGAAGTCGGTTGGCAATGTCTAATTGACTTACCAATCGCAAAGTTTGAACAACCCACCAATCTTTTTCAATGATGAATTCGTGAAATTTTGTACGGCGACTAATTTCTGCTAAAATTCGCCGTTTTTCGCTTTCCGGTAGTTCTGTCCAAGTCATATTGTTTATTCTGTTGTTAGTGCTTTACGCAAGATTTGTTTAATCCACACAGGGCTGAATTTTATATCGTGTTCCAAATGTTTTCGATTTTCATTTTTGAGAATGCTAACAATTCTTTCTATTTGTTCATCTGTTACGTTGTTTTTTCCGATGGATTTTAACGCCTGAACCGCCAAAGCACTCAATTTACCTTTGATTGCGGTGTTTTTA
>WRKV01000024.1 GCA_009777915.1 Bacteroidales bacterium
TCAGCGTTTGAACATCGCTCGTGCGGTGCTCAGAAACCCCGATATTTTGATTTTAGATGAAGCCACTTCAGCGTTGGATACCGAATCGGAACACATGGTACAAGAAGCGTTGAAAGCCTTGCTACAAGACCGAACTGCGATGATTATCGCTCATCGATTGTCGACCATTCAATACGCCGATGAAATTATGGTGATTGACAACGGAGAGATTATCGAAAAAGGAACACATCACGAATTAATCAATAAAGACGGACTTTACAAACGTTTAGTCGATTCGCAAACATTTATCAAGCCATAGAAAAAACTTGCTAAAATCAGATATTTTTCGTATCTTTGCAAAAAATTCCGTAAGGGCGATGCATGCGTCGCCCAAGTGATTAGTGAATAGTGGTTCCAATGTACGATTTACAAATGTACAATTTACGCTTCGCCAAATAGTAAATGGTAAATAACAAAATCGTAAATCGAAAAAAAAAAATGAAATGCTTTGCATTTCATTTTTTCCGCTGCTGGCGCGGACTTGCAGTCCGTGCCGAAAAAGGTTATGATTTATGATTGCGACAAGGCGAAGCAAATCATAATTCATCATTCATAAATCATAAATAAAAAATTTACTCTCAAAAAAGTATTAAGAAAAGATTTGCACAAGTCAATTTTTTTTTGTAACTTTGCGAAAAATTATGTTATGAACAGACGCGAGGAAATCAAGATGGTTTATGGATATTGCCAAATACGTGGCAACAGCCGTTGTGATTAGTTCGTTTTTGGGGGAATTTACCCAAAAATGGGTATTTTATGTGGGAGGAATTTTGACGGTTTCCATTTGTTTTTTTATTGGTTTTTACAGCATTAAAAAGAAATAATTATGGGCTCAATTTTAATGATGGCACTACTTTGTGCTATGGCAATCGGCTTTTTTATTTTTGACAACACTAAAGTCGGAGAGAGATACTTGTCTCAGTAAAATAAGGTGGCACGGGCTACAAGCCCGCGCCAGCGGTGAATAATGAATCGTAGGGGCGAGGCACGCCTCGCCCTTACAAAAATTTTCATAAAAATTTGGTAGTTTCGATTTTTTTTCGTATTTTTGCAGAACAAAAAATCAAACACCCAGAAGTAATTATGAAAAAAATCTCGTTCTTTTCGATAGTATCAGCAGTAGTTTTGCTGGCAATCCTTACATCTTGCTCCGGAAAATCCGAATCAAACATGACGTATCGTATCAATCAGCACACCGGCGATAAAGTCGCACTGTTGGGCTTTGGCTGTATGCGATTACCCATGATGGACGACGGAAACGGCAATCATATCCCGGATCAAGATTCCATCAATTTTCTGATTGACGAAGCCATTCGTAACGGAATCAACTATTTCGATGTAGCACCAAGTTACATGAACGGCATGAACGAATCCTCCGTAGGAAAAGCCTTAGCACGTCACAAACGCGACAAGTTTTTTATCGCAACCAAACTCTCAACCAGCGAAACCACGCTTGAAGCACAAAAAGGTATGTACGAAAAATCGTTCAAAGAACTGCAAGTGGATTATATCGACTACTATCTTTTGCACAATGTCGGACGTGTTGACAAAGACTTGTTCAGAGCCCGATTTATAGAAAGCGGTATACTTGAATTTTTGCTCGAAGAACGCCAAGCCGGTCGAATCCGCAATTTAGGTTTTTCGTTTCACGGCGATGTGTCGATATACGACACTTTGTTTGAACTTGGCATTCAGTGGGACTTTGTGATGATTCAGATGAACTATATCGATTGGCAAAACGCAACTGCTCCTCGCAATGTTAATGCTGAATATCTGTACAACAAAGCTTTGGCAAACAATGCACAATGTGTTATTATGGAGCCTTTGTTTGGTGGGCGATTGGGCAATTTAGGTCCGGTAGCACGCCGACCGCTTGAGGCTGTTAATCCAAACGCAACTCCCGCAGAGTGGGCGTTTCGCTATGTAGGCTCGTTCGACAATGTGTTGACCGTGTTGAGCGGTATGAATCATATCGATCACCTTAGGGAAAACGTCAAAACATTTTCGCCGTTAGTGCCTTTGAATCAAGAGGAACACGAGGCTTTGGCAGTCGTTACCGAGATTATGACCACAGCCGGATTTATCGATTGTACAGGTTGTAACTATTGCGTACCATGTCCGTTTGGCGTGCCGATTCCCGATATTTTGTTGCGTTACAACGAATATATCAGCGAACGCAAAGAAATCGACAAAAACGATCCCGTTTTGCAACAGGCAGGCACGTGTAAAGGCGATATCTGTAAGCTTTGCGAGAAAGAATGCCCCCAACGCATCGGCATCGTCGAACAAATGAAAAAAATCTACAAATTAGTGAGTGAATAGTGATTAGTAGGGGCGAGGCACGCCTCGCCCGATAGTGAATGTAGGGGCGTATTGCATACGCCCGATGAAAAATGAGTACAAAAGAAAAACTGATAGAACGATTCAAGAAACAACCTAAAGATTTTACATGGAACGAATTGGTTAGATTGTTTGGATTTTTTGGGTTTGTTGCGGATAACAAAGGAAAAACATCAGGATCGGGAATAGTTTTTAAAGATGGAATAGTAAAATATGAGATACATAAGCCACACCCAACAAAGATCCTGAAACGATATATGATGAAAAGCATATTGAATTTTTTGATTGAAGAAGGTTACATAAAAATAGAGGACTAAAACAATGGAACAACTGAACTATAAAGGCTATAAGGGAAGTGTAGAGTACAGCGAAGAAGACAAATGTTTTTTCGGAAAAGTGTTGGATTTGGCACATACCCTTATTCTCTTTGAGGGAGACACGAAAGAAGACTTGAAAAAAGATTTTGAGGAGGCTATTGAATACCATTTGGCTTATGAATGCAGCGAAATGGATCATAGTATTCTTGCAAAAAATGCTCCCGTGAATGTTCGCATACCGGCGTATATTCACAAGCAAGTTGCAACAACTGAAAAAAAATTACAATATAGTTAGTGAATAGTGATTAGAGTTTAGATATTAGAGTTTAGATATTAGATAAAAAAACCAAATAACAACAAAAATGCGAAGCGTTATCAATTATGAGGAGCGTAGCGACGAATACATTACCGCAGGAAATGTCAGAGCGTAGCGGAGACATATTTCCTGCAAAGAGTTTTTTTGAATACTTTTTTTGCTCTCAAAAAAAGTATTAAGAAAGAAATCATAAACCATAAATAAAAAACAACCCAAACCAAATCTATTATGAAAAAATTATTGACATTCCTCGTGCTGATGCTCGCGATAGTGAGCATGAATGCACAACCTTTCGCAAATGTGAAAGCGAACCCAAAACGAACCCAAATGTTCACGCAACCAAGCGTGCAGATGATGCAGATGGAGAACGCACAAGTGCGTACAGACCAAATGCCTACCACCGTTTCTGCTATCGAAACAAACGATGTGCAAAAACAAACCAAACAAATTTCGCCGTTGAAAGGCAAAAGCAGAACAACCGAAACCCGATTAGGTGCTACAACGACCGACAGATTTTTGCAGTCGGTAACGTCCGTACCTGCAGACGCAATGGGTCTTTTGGCGAGAAGTAATACGAAAAACGCGGATTTGGAACTAACCTACTTGGGTGGTGACTTAGCCATAGTAATTGGCAACACTTTGACTAACCCTTCTGTTCATATAAGCGGTGCTATCAATTTCACTGCGGGGCAAATGACAAGCTATGTTGGTGGAACATTGCACACGATTGCAATACCTCTTCCGCAGGCATCGTTTATGCAAGGTTGGTCAAGTGCCAAAGTTTGGATAAAAGGGTCGCTTGGAGGAGCTATTATCCACGAACAGGCATTTACTCCAACATTATCGGACTGGAATTTGGTTACCCTTACTACACCGCATGTTATTACAGCAGGCGAGTTTGTGATTGGTTTTACAGTTTCATTTTCTAATCCCGGTGGAGCGAGTTTCAATATGCGTCCGTTGTGGGGATCAGATGAAACTGACCCATACAAACCCGGAGGATTCAATTACATCATGGCAGCAAGTGCGACTGCTCATGAATCAGGTGCCAGTTGGAATCAATTTACATCTGCCGGCAATTTGGGTATAACAGGCTTGGTTTCAGGTGTTTCATTATCTGACAACGATCTTGCGGCAACACTTCTATCTGCAAATAATACTATACAGGTAGCGGGATCCCCCTACACCTACACCGTTGCGGTAAGCAATACAGGTACAGCATCTCAAAACAATTATACGGTTCAGTTGATCGACGCTGCTAATAATGTTTTGGCATCGCAAGCGATGACCACGGCTTTAGCCGCAGGTGCATCTACCAATGTTAATCTTACCTATACTCCTACTACGGCAGGCGATTTGACGCTTAGAGGAAAAGTGGTTCTTACAAGCGATGAAGTTGCTGAAAACAATATTACCGAACCGGCTACTTTTAGAGTATATCCATTGCCACCGATGCACTATTGTACGTATGCAGATATCAGCGGAATAGGAACAAATAATCCCGCCACACTAAGTGCAGCTATCGGCTTTCCGACCTCTGCTATGGATCCATTTGCAGAACGGCTTTTAACCACGATTGAAATAGGTATAACTGCAGAGCCGTCAATGCTGAGCAATTGTGTGCTTTGGATACGCAATTCATTAAACGGGTCAAACTTATACAGCCAGTCGTTTACACCTGTAGAGGGATGGAATACAATCCAATTAACAACGCCTTATCTGTTGCAAAACGAAAATACCTTTATCGGCTATACCTTGACAACCACAGGCGGATTTCCGTTAGGAACAACCAACAATACGCAAAATGCTGCCAATGGCGGACACTTAGGCATGGAGGGCGACTGGTTTACTCTTTCGGATGTTCCCCTTTCGGGCAATTGGGCAATCATCGGTACGGTAATAGACGACCCCAATGCGACTTGTACCCCTGTATCGAACTTGCAAGCCAGCTACAACGGTAGTTGTAATGCTGTGCTAACATGGACAGCATCAGATGTGCCGGGAGCAACCTACAATGTATACAGAGGTGCAACCCAAATAGCAACAGGCATAGCTGCAACGACCTATACCGATATAGCAAACGATGAGTTTCAAGGCTACACTTGGTCGGTAAGAGCAGTTTGTGGTTCAGAGGAATCAATTGCAAGAACTGTTTCGTTGCCATATTGCACAGATCCTTGTGGAGATTTTGTGATAACTATTGGTACGACTCCATGGACCGAAGGGTTTGAGGGAATAGAGTTTCCACCGCAATGCTGGACTGTGCACACACTTGAGCCAGACTATTATACATGGGAACACTACGTTGATGATGATCCGGATCTGCCCCGCCCCGGAGGAAGTGGAATTGGCTATGCCATACATTGGGATACAGAGATGGGTGAAGATCAGGAAAGCTGGTTAATCACTCCGGCGATACAACTGCCTCTCGACGGAATTTGCGAGCTCAGTTTTTGGTCGACCTCGATATACGCGGACTGGGTTGAGCACAATGGTGTTTGGATATCAGAAACCGATAATAATCCGGGATCATTCTCTCCGCTTCACACAGTGACACCATCAAATTTTCCGGACTGGGAAGAAGAAACCATCCCTTTGCAAGCTTATGCAGGAAAAACCGTTTATATTGCATTCAAATACACAGGTGCGTACGCCAATATTTGGTTGATCGACGATATTTCGATAAAAAAACTTGCTGACAACGACGTAGAACTTGTTGCTATCACTCAACCTAATTCCGGAGCGAATTTGAGCAATGCAGAACAAGTTACGGTTACTCTCAAAAATAATGGAACAGAAAATCTCACAAGTGTTGGTTTAGAACTTTTCTTGGATAATACATCTCAAGGTACAGGAACTTGGACCGGCAACCTTGCTACAGGTGCAACAGCCAACTATACCTTTACTCCTACGTTGGATCTTTCAGCAGCAGCCACGTATGAAGTGAAAGTTGTAGCAACAATGGTGGGTGATGAAAATCCGGCAAATAATACTGTTGTGAAAAATGTTACGAATGTCATTGTTAATGTCGAATCAATTCCATATTTCCATGGTTTTGAAGGCTCACCGGAACCGGGATTCGTAACAGGTTGGTTAGCAACACCTGCTCCTGCCGCCCAAACTTACGGAGTCTGGAACACTAATCCGGACGGAGGCTTTACCAATGTTACTCCTTATGAAGGAAGTTTACTGGCAAGCATTGCTAATGATAACACTGCAGCCACTAATGGCTGGTTATTTACACCTGCATTCTATTTGGTTCAAGGAACAACCTATCGATTAGAGTTTTATCTGTTTTGTGCTGCTTCTCAAGCCTCACTCGCGTATAGTCCTCTTACTGTGAGAATAGGTTCGGGACAAGCCTCCGGATCTATGGACAGGACCCTTCTTGAAATCCCGGCTAATGCGGGAGGAATTGGAGCTTACTCAGATTGGGGAACTGCAGGAGTAACCTTTACAGCAGAAAGAGACGGTGTACACCATATCGGATTTAACTCTACTTCGACAACAACACCCGGTGTTCGTATACTTTTGGATAATGTTTCAATTGTTGAGGCTGTTGACAACGATTTGGAAATCCTGCCCGGTCCTTACTACACGCAAGTTCCGGTGTCGCAAGCAAGCTCTATCAAGCCATCTGCACAAGCCATGAATGTAGGAGCTATGCCACAAACCAACGTGAAACTTTCCGGAACAATTGATGGAACGGCAATCGGAGAATCTGCTCCCATAGCCTCTATCGCTCCGGGTACAACATCTGCAACGATGAGTTTCGCCTCTACCATGACGTTCGCGGCTACCGGAAACAGAGAAATGGTGCTTACCGTTGCCGGAGACCAAACCAATCAAGGTACCGGCAATACGGCTACGTTTAACTTTACGGCAACAGAAAACATGTTTGCAACCGATATGCTAACAGGAGCGACAGGTGGCGGAATCGGATTCGCTGAACCTGCAACATTTGGAGTTGTTTATGAAATAACTCAAACAACCTATATGTCTTCGATTCAACTTCTGTTTGCATCATCAAACACTACAACAACTGAATACACCGTTGCATTGCATCCGATGACCAATGCTACGACTATGGTTGCTACTCCGGTAGTAACTCGTACACAAAACAGGGTGCCGGGAATAGTGAATGTTGATTTTTCAGCCGCTCCGGTTCTATTAACACCGGGACTTTATGTTGTTACTCTGTACGCTGCCGAAAATATTCGCATCAGTTATGATAGTCGTGCGGCAGGTGGTTGGTACAATGTAAATCCTACTACCAATGCTTTAATTTACAATCCTGGCGGTCAAGGTTTTGGATCTCTCGGTATTCGTATGATTATTGATGATGATTATGAGCCGGGTGCAATTGTGGCACTTTCTACAACGCCTGATAACAATGCTACGGATGTAGCACTCAATGCTGTTGTAAAAGTAACATACAACCAACTTGTAACAGCAGCCGATTTGTCGGGTGTTACAATCTCACCTAATCCGGGTGGTGTTTCTGCAAGTGTTAGTGGCAACGAATTGATCATTGCACACAGCAACTTTGAAGAAAATACAGTGTATACTGTAACCGTTCCTGCCGGTGCTATCGCCGATTATGCGACGGCTACCACATGGTCGTTTAAGACTCTAACACCCAAAGTTTCCTCTACAACACCGGCTAACAATGCTACACAAGTAGCAGTTAATACCGTTGTAAGAGTAACCTACGACAGACCGATAACAGACGGCACTGCTCCATTGACAGGGGTTACGATCTCTCCTGATCCGGGTGGAGTTGTTGCAACAATCAGTGGCAGTCAGTTGAACATTGCACACAACAACTTTGCAGAAAACACGCTATATACCGTAACGGTTCCTGCAAATACGATCAAAAATTATGAAACTGATCTCTCTTGGTCGTTTGCAACGGAATCTCCATGGGAACAACCTACTAACTTAACCGCTGACGTGAACGGAAGAGATGTAACAGTAAAATGGAATCATCAATCAGGTTCTTACGCAGAGGTGGTTCTCACAGCAGGTAATGTTTGGGGAGATGGAACAGGCTATCAAATGTTGCTTGACCCGACTGCAACCGCTCACGGAACGACAATTCCCACAGAAGGACCATTGACCGAAAATTGTAGCGGTATTCCGGCAACTTTGTATGACATATTCACGTACAGAATTCCTGAAAACGCAAATCCTGCATGCAATTCGTCAAACATTATCCTAAATAGCAGCGGGTCGGTAGAAATTCCGGCAGGAACTTACGACTATTGTATAACTAATCCTACTCCCGATGATCGTATTTGGGTTGCGGGCGGAAATTTTGGACGTGGAAACAACTATGTTTTTGAAGCAGGAAAAAGATACATATTCACTGTTGCAAGGCAAGGTGATAATGATTTTGTAACGATAGCTATTGAAGATATCCCCGGATATACAGCTCCGCCACCTGCAAAATTCAACGTCTACTTGGACGGAGTGCAAAAAGCAACAGAGATTACAGAAAACGAATTTACGTTTATCAATCTTGAAGGTGGCTCTTATATTGCCGGTGTAGAGGCAGTTTACACCGATGGTGTTTCTCTGCGTTCAAACATTGAATTCAGTATCGTTGGAGATCTCGGAATTTCTAAATTGGTTTCTCCTGAATCGGGGAACTTGGGCAACGAAACGGTAACCGTAACCGTGAAAAACTTTGGTGCGATAGATGTCAATGCTGAGATTCCGGTTACATACCGAGTATTTAATTTCACAACAAACGTACTTGGTGATCCGGTAACCCAAACGTTCGCTATAAATCTCGCTCCGGATGCAACGCAAGATGTTTCGTTTACCACACAAGCCAACCTTTCGGCAAACGGAGAGTACGAAATTATAGCCTACCCATCATTTCCGGGAGACGGAAATCATGCTAACGATACCCTCAGAGAAACTATAGCCAACTTTAGTTCTATCGGAGAACTTGCCGATGGTTCGAACATTGGTATCTATCCTAATCCGGTATCCGAAAAACTGTTTATCAGTGCCGACGAACCGATCAAACGTGCTGAAATCTACGACATCAGCGGTAGACTCGTCAAAGTAGTTCAAGGCGATGTGAAGGATATCGAAGTTAGCGATTTGAGAAACGGTACGTATATCGTGAGATTCATAACCGACAAAGGTGTGGTGTCTCTAAGATTTGTAAAAGAATAAACGCTTTTGCAAGACTGCATAAAAAAAACGGAACGCAATGTGCGTTCCGTTTTTTTTATTTAACTTTTTTATTCCAAATTTTTTTTGTATCTTTGCGTAAAAATCAACACCATGAATTATTCCCAAATTCCAAGTCCGTGCTACGTTTTAGACGAATCGCTCTTGAAAAAAAATCTGCAAATCATCGACCATGTTCGGAAATGTGCTAATGTCGAGATAATTTTAGCCTTCAAAGGCTTTGCCATGTGGAGTGTGTTTCCGATTTTGAACGAATTCGGATTTCGCCGTGCTACGGCAAGTTCGTTGGCTGAAGCACGCTTGGCAGTAGAGGAAATGGGCGATTTTGCACATACCTACGCTCCCGTTTGCACCGACAACGATATAGATGAAATTGCAGCGTTGAGTTCACATCTGACGTTTAATTCGTTGGCACAGTTTGAACGATTTGCAAAGCGTGCAAAATCGGCAAACAAAGCCATTTCACTGGGACTTCGCGTGAATCCCGAATTTTCGGAAGTGGCAACGGATTTGTATAATCCTTGTGCAAAAGGTTCGCGTTTGGGAATCACCTCCGAACAATTATCAACCTTGCCCGATGGCGTGGAAGGCTTGCATTTTCACGCTCTTTGCGAATCCGATTCGCACGATCTGAAAAAAGTTTTGGATCATTTCAAACAACATTTCGGACATTTTTTGCCCAACTTAAAATGGCTCAATATGGGCGGAGGACACCTGATGACGCGGAAAGGCTACGATGTGGAATTCCTCATCGAACTTTTGAAAAATTTTCAAAACCAATATCCAAACTTGCAGATCATTTTAGAGCCGGGTGCCGCTTTCGCTTGGGAAACGGGTGTTTTAGTGAGTACGGTCGAAGACATTGTCGAAAATCACGGACAAAAAACGGCGATTTTAGATGTGTCGTTTACCGCACATATGCCGGATTGTTTGGAAATGCCGTACAAACCTCGAATCCTGTCTGCACTACCCGAACCAAACCCCAATTTCCCGACCTATCGAATCGGCGGAAATTCATGTCTGGCAGGCGATTTCATGGGCGATTGGTCTTTCGAAAAACCTTTGCAAATCGGCGACAAAATCGTGTTCAACGACATGATTCACTACACGATGGTGAAAACATCCATGTTCAACGGCGTAAAACACCCGTCAATCGGAATCTGGCGAGAAAATACAGGGTTTGAATTGGTACGCGAATTTTCCTACGAGGATTACAAAAAAAGGTTATCGTAACAATAATTTCGTGCAATATTCGGAAAAATCAATTTCGAAATCTTTGAAATTTGCAATTTTATGGGATTCAACCTGAACCACCGAAAACACACCTTCCGTTTGGCTTAAATCGTTGTGCAATTGCTCTTTCAAGGTCAAAAAACGATGGTCTTTCAAACCGTGCTCAAATTGCACCAAAAACCAAAAATCCACCTCAGGATAATTTGCAAACAATCGGTTGTCGCCGTGTTTATTTCCGATGAGATGATACGAACAAAGTTCGACTTCCGAAACGTAGATATAGCAAGGAAAATGAACGGATTTTTCATGTATATAACTTTCGAAATCGATGGTTTTTGCCAATTCAATATCGAAAAATTTATTGATGTGATGTGCCAAATTATAGACTTTCAACAAAGGGCTTTGAATGCCAAAATATGCCATTCCATCTAAGTGAATTTCTATACGACCAAGTTTAGGCATGGTTATTGAATTAATTTTTTTTGCCAATTCCAGGCACTCAATGTCATGTCGTCCAAAGATTTTTCGGCTTTCCACCCCAACTCCTCATTCGCAAATTTCGGATTAGCCCAAATTTGTTCGATATCTCCCGCACGTCGCCCGACAATTTGATAGTTCAATGTTTGTCCTGATGTTTTTTCAAAACTTTTAATCACGTCCAAAACGCTGAAACCGTTGCCTGTCCCAACGTTGAAGTATTCTATGGATTGTTTTTGTTGATGATTCAACATACGATTCAACGCCACAACATGGGCTTTCGCCAAATCCACAACATGGATATAATCGCGGATACACGTGCCGTCCGGCGTGTTGTAATCGTTTCCGAATACCGATAATTTTTCACGAATTCCGGCTGCAGTTTGTGTGATAAACGGCATTAAATTATTCGGTACGCCAAGCGGAAGTTCGCCAATCAAGGCAGTTTCGTGTGCTCCAATCGGATTAAAATAACGAAGTGCAATCACGTGGATTGAAGTGGCTTTGGTGCAATCCGACAAAATTTCCTCGCAAATTTGTTTGGTGTTGCCGTAAGGCGATTCGGCAGGCTGCAAAGGACTTTGCTCGTCTACAGGTAAGATTTTCGGCTGTCCGTAAACCGTGCAAGACGACGAAAACACAATCGGCTTGATAGCGTGAATCACCATATTTTCCAAGACATTCAGCAACGAACATAAATTATTTTGGTAATAAAATAAGGGTTTTTCAACCGATTCACCAACGGCTTTACTCGCTGCAAAATGAATCACAGCAACGATATCCGAATGTTTCTCAAATAAATTTTTACACGCCGATTCATTCGCTAAATCAACTAATTCAAACAACGGTTTTTTTGAAGTAATTTCTGCAATTTGCGAAATCACTTGTTCGTTTGAATTGGATAAATTATCTGCAATGACCACCTCAAAGCCACTGTTTTGAAGTTCAACAACGGTATGGCTTCCGATAAATCCTGCCCCTCCTGTAACTAAAATTTTTGACATGATAGGTTTTTTTTAGTAACGTAAAAAACGATCAAATTCCATCTTTAACACAACGAAGTGTGAGCCCCAAACTTTTAGACTGACTGAATTTTGGCGTGATAGCAGCATCATCTTTATAGATCACGAATCCCGACCAAAATGCATCGAAAGAATTATCCTCTGTTGACGACCAATAACGTGCCCATTCGTCTTGACGCTGTAGGGAACCATCCCATTCGGAAAGACCTCCGAAAGCACCGCCCCAACGACCCAAATACTGATCGGTAACGAATTGAAAATTATCGGTATTGGCAGGAGATCGATTCTCTCCCGAGCCGCCCATCGCAATATCCAAGTCGATAAAATCCTGTGCGGTAGGCACTCGCCAAGGTGCCGGACAAAGCGAATCGGCAAAAAGAGAAATCGCACACCACGAAAACAAATCGCCTTTTTGATCGGGATTCGAACGACAATCGGCATTGAACATCGTTTGGGTTTCAACACTGGAAAACGTATCTTTGCTGCAATTCGAGGCAGAAACAGCATCAGACCAAATTTGAAAAATGCTGTCATTTTTGATTTCCCATTCCTGAGAACCTCTACTGATAGTGCCAAGACTTTCGCCCCAGCCCTGAGATTCAGAATTACAACTGCTTGTGGGTTCCGGTATGTCATACTCTTTTTCGCAGGAAGTGAATACAAGCACAAATGCCGTTGCGAAAATGATTAGACGAAATAAATTTGTTTTCATAATGTTGTTCCGATTTTTTATGCAAAGATACGAATTTTTTTGAACTTTTCCTAATACTTTTTTTGGGAGCAAAAAAAGTATTCAAAAAAACTCTTTGCAGGAAATACGTCGCCGCTACGCTCTGACATTTCCTGCGATAACGTATTCGGTCGCTACGCTCCTCATAGTTTTTTAACGCTGTGCTGAATTGCCGTCATGTTGAGCGGAATGCACGAGAATTACAGAATGTCTTTATTCCCCTCCTTTGGAGGGGTGACGCGAAGCGTCGGGGTGGTTAAAAGCCCGTTGGGCTGAGGCTCTACCTCAGTCCGTCTATCCCGATAGGTTTCTAACCTATCAAATTAAATAATTTTTTGTATCTTTGCAAAAATAAAAAACGATACACGATGAAAAACCGAAAAAAATACACCCCAATCCTGTTTCTTTTATTGAGTATGTCACTCATAAACTCAACTTGTAAAAAAGAAAAGTACGATGATGTAATCTATTTTGATGCCACGGGTGTGGGTTATGCTTTTATATTCGATTATCGGGATAGCATTTGGTATCCAGCACATGGAGCAGAAATAACAATAACAACAAGTCTAAAAGGATCAGGAGGATTGTTCAGCCCACCCCTTCCAAAAGAAACGTTTATTACCGATACAACCGGCAAATACGAAGTACGCTTCATTAAACGGACTCAATTGAGCGATGCTATAGAGTATTATTTCGATTTGGATTGTTTTTCATGCAAAGGTCCGTTGTACGACAAACTGACGAATGTTTACTCCTATTTTCCGGAATATGGAAAATTTTCTATCTCAGTTGATGGCGTAAAAAACATTAAGCACACAATAGCACTTGATACTATAAAAATCAGCATATTTAAACAGGGATGGTAATATCAAAATCGCAAATATCATGAAAAAAACAACACTAATCTTTGCAATGACCGTGATTTCCCCGTTCGGCGGAGGTTCTCACCTCCGTCGTTCTATCCTGCGAGGCTCTGCCTCGCTTTTTTTTATGTCCCGTAGGGACAAGATATATCACGTCCCTACGGGACGTTTTTTGGGTGGGTGGGCATACGTTTTTCTACCAATATCTGACCCCTAGCGGGGTCTGCGATGTAGGGGCGACGCATGCGTCGTCCCTACACCCATCCATCGGTAAAACAAAAAAAAACGAAATGTCCCACATTTCGTTTTTTTTTCGTATCTTTGCAAAAAAAAACACCATGTTCACAAAAGACATTTACATCAATCGCAGAAACCAACTTCGTTCGGATTTGAAAACCGAACGCAAAGATTTCAAATCAGGTTTGATCTTGTTGCCCGGCAATCAAGACGTTTCTTACAACTATCAGAAAAACACGTATCGATTTCGTCAAGACAGTAATTTTCTCTACTTTTTCGGTCTGAATAAACCGAATTTTATGGGAGTTTTGGATCTTGATTCGGGTGAAGATTGGTTATTCGCCGATGATTTTGATATGGACGATATCATTTGGATGGGCGATATGCCTAAGGTTTCCGAACTTGGAGCCTCTGTCGGAGTTATCCATACAGCCCCGATGTCGGAGCTGCAAAACATGATTGCAAAAGCTGTCGACGAGGGACGTAGAGTGCATTTCTGCGATCCGTATCGTGGAAAAACACGGCATCAAATTTCTCAATTAATCGGCTTTCGTTATAGCTCGTTGAAAAATTTTGCATCGAAAAAATTAATTGCGGCTATTGTGAAACAACGCGAAATTAAAGCTGATTACGAAATTGCTGAAATCGAAAAAGCTTGTGATATTGCTTACGAAATGCACACCACAGCCATGAAAATGGCAAAACACGTGGGCACTTACGAATATCAAATTGCAGGACGTGTCGAAGGTATTGCGATGGAACACGGCGGTACGGTGTCGTTTCCGGTGATTTGCAGTGTCAACGGACAAACTTTACACAACCATTATCACGGTAATAAAATCACGGAAGGCAGAATGTTAGTTTTGGATGCAGGTGCAGAATTAGACAACTGCTATTCGTCCGATATCACGCGAACCGTGCCGGTTGGCGGGAAATTCAACGATCGCCAAAAAGCTATTTACGAAATCGTTTTGGCTGCAAATATGAAAGCGATTGAAATGTGTAAGCCGGGTATCAAATATCGCGATGTGCACTTGATTGCTTGTCTCACGATTGCCGAAGGTTTGAAAAAATTGGGACTGATGAAAGGCGATATGCTTAAAGCTGTTGAACATGGTGCTCATGCACTCTTTTTCCCGCACGGATTGGGACATGTGATGGGATTGGACGTTCACGATATGGAAAATTTGGGCGAAGATTTTGTGGGCTACGATGATGAAACCAAACGTGCGAAAGAGTTTGGTACGGCGTATTTGCGTTTTGGAAAAAAATTGAAAGAAGGTTTTGTTTTGACCGTTGAACCGGGCTGTTATTTTATTCCGCAACTCATCAAACAATGGCACAACGAACATAAATTCAGCGAGTATATCAATTACGAAGAAGTGCTGAAATACTTGGATTTCGGGGGTGTTCGAATCGAAGACGACATTTTGATTACCAAAGACGGTTGTCGTGTTTTAGGAAAACCTGTTCCGAAAACTGTTGCAGATGTTGAGGCGTTGATGGCATCTTAATTTCTTACGTCCACGAAATTTTTCTTGATAAAAAACCATGCAATTTCGGTAGCCAACGCTTAATCCGAACCATCAGTAATTCTGTGCTACCTACGAGAATTTCCGGTTTGTTTTTTCGGATACCTTTGAGAATTTGTTGTGCGGCTTTTTGGGGTGTGATGCCTTGATTTTGTCCGGCGTCCATTTTTCCGTAAGCCTTGCCATCCGCCATAATGGCGTGATAGGATACATGGGTTTTGATGCGTCCGCCGATGATGATATTGACCTTGATGTTGTGTTGAAAATTTTCGATTCTCACCGATTCAAAATAACCGTGCAATGCGTGCTTTGCAGCGGAATACGCCGAGCGTAGCGGGAATCCGAACACGCCGACTAAACTGCTCGTGCAAACCAAATGTCCTCCACCTTGCTTGATCATCTGTGGCAATACGGCTTTCGTCAAAATTACCGACCCAAAATAATTGACTTCCATCAGTTTTCTATCCACCTCAATCGGCGTATCAACAGCCAAAGCACGCTGACTGATACCGGCATTGTTGATTAAAATATCAATTCGTCCGAATTGCTGAATCAAGCGTTTGGCAATAGGTTCGAGTGTATCGGATTGCATTAGATCCAACGGCTCACAATGAAAATTTTCGGAACGAGATGTTTTGTTTTTTACAACGTTCAACTCATCCAAAATCGGAGCAGATGCAATTACAACTGCACCTTCGTCGATCATCGCAAGAGCTACAGCCTCACCGATTCCGGAAGATGCACCTGTGATCCAAACGATTTTATCCTTGAACATGCTCTTTGTTAAAAATTTTCAATTCACGAGCATAAAGCCAAATGAACAACGCAGAAATCGCTGTGTCGAAAACACCCGGATACTTGATCAATCCAAACACCATCGGAATAAACAACATGATGATTTGTGCCGATGCATAAAGATGAAATCCGAATTTGTTCAGTCTCCACATGAAAACTGCTCCGGCAAGACCGATTGCCAAAAGCAATGCTAAAAGTCCAAAATAGCCAACGCCAACTTTTTCCATCGTTTGAATGGATTGCTCTAAAACCGCAGTAAGTGCAGCCATAGACTCATCGTCCATCACATCTTCTACGTATTCGATGACCGAATCAAACGATGTCATCACATATACGTTTCCAATGAATGAAATGCCACTCCAAATGAACGTTAGAATGAGCAAAGTAGTTAATAAGCCTGAACGTGTCGGCTTGTTTTCCTGAGTGTTGAAAGGATTTTCCATGATAATTATTTTATGGTATAAAGTTTGTTAAATTTTCGTCCGTCTGTCAAAATAAATTCAATGCGATAGGTTCCCAAAGGTAATCCCGTTGTGCGGAAAGACCTGCTATCAGAGAGATTTCGAAAGGTAAACAGTTTGATCAAATGATTGTCTTCCGTGTAGATATTCAACAGTTCTACCTCATGATTGAATTCCGATTCAAAAAAAACAAGATCATCTTCTCCCTGAACAAACACAATAGATGAGATTTCCTCAATCGCAGGATTGACAACGGGTTCAGCGATAGTTTCAGTGATAGTTTCAGTGGTATTTTCAGTAATAGTTTCAGTGAAATTTTCAGTAATAGTTTCGGTGATTTTCTCTGAAATTATTTTAGACTTAATCTCTCTTGCCTCACCGTTTTCTGCTAATAAAATTCGCAACGTGTTGAGGTAAATATGTTCGATTTTTTCATATTCCGATTCAAGTCCAATCATTAACGACAACCGCCCGGTTTCATCTGTATTCACAAAAAAAGCATTATCCAAATTTTGTATATTTTCTAAAAACGGACGTCCGAATTCCTCCGGTTTTAGTTGCCCTGCAACGATGAAATCGTATTCGTTGCGACCAATTTTTACCGAAATAGGGGAGGCAAACGCCTCCATTTTACACACCCAATTCATGTTAAACATCACCCGATAATTGGTGTTGGGCTGAAGGTCTGTAACTTCTTTTTGCATGAACAAAAATAATTTTCCGTTTTCACTTTCGCCGGAAAAAGAAATACCATGACGATGATCCATCGGCGGAAACAATGCCGACCATTTAACGGATTGGTGCGATGTCCAACCTTGTTCATCAACTTCAAAATTGGCATTAATACTTCTCACGTTTTGCGAAAATAATGCAAAATTTACAATTAAAAAAACGGATATTAGCACTAATTTTTTCATGGATTTTACAAGGATTTATGTTTACAAGTTTTCAAAAGTTCTGCCATGTCCTGTTGCATGGTTTTAGCCTCTTCTTCGGCTTTTTCTACGAAATCCGATTCGCTCGACGCATACAAAATACTGCGAGATGCATTAATCAAAAGCCCGCAATCCTTAGTCATTCCATACTTACAGACTTCTTGCAAACTTCCGCCTTGTGCACCCACTCCCGGAACCAACAAAAAATGTTCGGGAACCCATTGACGAATTTTCATAAACCAATCCGCTTGAGTCGCACCAATCACATACATCATATTCTCCGGAGTGCCCCATTCTTTCGAGGTTTCCAACACAGATTCAAACAAAAATTTATCGTCTTTATGGTTTTTCAAAAACTGAAAATCGAACGCACCTTTGTTCGAAGTCAACGCCAATAAAATGACCCATTTTTCAGGACCGGTTAAAAACGGCATCACGGAATCCGCACCCATGTAAGGAGCAACGGTAATCGCATCAAAATTAAAATCACCATCCGGACTCAAAAACGCTGTAGCGTACTGCTGCGACGTGTTTCCAATGTCGCCACGTTTCGCATCTGCAATCGTAAACACATCGAAATTTTTCAAATAATCCGACGTTTTTTTCAAGGCTTGCAAACCTTTTATTCCGTTCGCCTCGTAAAACGCTAAATTCGGCTTATACGCAACTGCGTAGCGATGCGTAGCATCAATAATCGCTTTGTTAAATTCAAAAATCGGATCTTCCGTATCCAACAAATGTTTCGGAATCTTGGTTAAATCCGTGTCTAATCCAACACAAAGGAAAGACTGTTTGTTGAAAATTTCTGATATCAATTCTGAGCGTGTCATGTATTCTTGATCTTTGATTTTTGATTACCTTTTTACCCTTTACCTTTCACCCTTTACCCTTTATCATCCTACAGTTTCTTTCAATTTTTCTGCATTTTCCGCAAGTTGCAACGCATCGATTAAATCCTGAATATCGCCGTCCATAAACGTCGGAAGCGAGTACACCGTGTAGTTAATTCGATGGTCGGTAATACGACTTTGCGGATAATTGTAAGTCCGAATTTTCGCCGAACGGTCGCCGGTCGAAACCATAGTTTTTCGTTTGCTCGAAATTTCGTCCAAGTATTTTTGATACTCCAATTCGTAAAGCCGAGTTCGCAAGACTTTCATCGCTTTTTCCAAATTTTTGATTTGCGATTTTTCGTCTTGAATGGCAACGACCAATCCGGTTGGAATATGGGTTAAGCGAATGGCTGAATAGGTTGTATTTACAGACTGTCCGCCCGGTCCGGAGGAACAATACGTATCTTTTCGGATATCACTTTGTTTGAGTTCCACATCAAATTCATCGGCTTCGGGCAACACCGCCACCGATGCTGCCGATGTGTGAACGCGTCCCATCGTCTCCGTTTCAGGTACACGTTGCACACGATGCACGCCCGATTCATATTTCAAAACGCCATAAACACCATCTCCGATCACGTTCAAGATAATCTCCTTATACCCGCCAACCGTGCCTTCCGTGCAATCAACAAGTTCCATTTTCCACTTACGTTGGTCGCAGAATTTTTGATACATACGATACAAATCTCCTGCAAAAATACTTGCTTCATCACCACCTGTTCCCGCACGAATTTCGATAATCGCATTCTTGCTATCCTGCGGATCTGCGGGGATTAGCAACACTCGAATATCATCTTCCATCCGATCTTTTTGCTCCAAATAATCGCTCAATTCGACTTTTGCCATATCTCGAAATTCCTCGTCTTTTTCGTTAGCAATAACGTCTTTGGCGTGATGGATATTATCTAACAAATTTTTATACGACTTGTAAGCAAGAATCACAGGTTGTAAATCCTTGTAATCCTTGCTAATCTTGATATAACGCTTCATGTCCGACATAATGTCGGGCTCATTCATTTGCTGTTCAATTTCCAAATAGCGTTGGTGTATCGCCTCTAATTTTTCTAACATAGGTATTTATTTCTGCTCCGATTTTTTTCCCGGAGAAGCAATAGATTCGCGCATTGACGTATCAGCTTTGATGTTTTGAAATTTGTAATAATCCATAATTCCCAAATTACCACTTCTGAATGCTTCTGCCATCGCACGTGGAACCTCAGCCTCTGCCTCGATAACTTTTGCACGAGCATCTTGTGCTTTCGCTTTGAATTCTTGCTCCGTTGCAACCGCCATCGCACGGCGTTCTTCTGCCTTAGCTTGTGCAATTTTTTTATCGGCTTCCGCCTGATCCATTTGCAATTGTGCTCCGATATTTTTTCCTACCGTAATGTCTGCAATGTCGATCGACAAAATCTCAAACGCCGTACCGGAATCCAAACCTTTTGCCAATACAACTTTCGAAATCGAATCCGGATTCTCCAACACATCTTTGTGCGTTTGTGCAGAACCTACCGACGACACGATTCCCTCGCCAACACGAGCTAAAATGGTTTCTTCGCCTGCACCTCCAACCAACTGTTTAATGTTAGTTCGAACGGTTACACGAGCGATAGAAATCAATTCGATTCCGTCTTTCGCTACAGCGGAAATGTTTTTCGTTGTAATAACTTTCGGATTTACCGACATTTGAACAGCTTCAAACACATCACGACCGGCCAAATCAATGGCAGTAGCGATTTTGAAATCCAAACCGAGATTGGCTTTGTCTGCCGAAATCAGCGAATTCACTACGGAATTCAAACGTCCGCCTGCCAAATAGTGGGCTTCCATTTCGTTGCGATTCAAGTCCAAACCCGCTTTACGAGCGGCGATCAGATTACGAACGATAATTTCCGGAGGTACTTTTCTCCAACGCATCAAGATGAGTTGAAGCAGCGGAACTTTCACTCCCGAAACAAAGGCGTTAACCCAAAGTCCTACGGGAATAAAGAAAAACAACAGCCAAAGGCAGAAAATCGAGCCAAAGGCAATAGCAAGAATCAGACCGATATTAACGTCGATTTCTTGAGCTTGAAGTAGAATAGTGTTGAACATGATATAAGATATTTTTTTGCAAAGATACGAAAAAAATTGCAATTCACAAAAAAACTTGCTTAAATCAGATATTTTTCGTAATTTTGCAGAACGATTAAAAACAATTACGTTATGCAAGTAGTCAGCAGTACAGAGTTCGCAACTCATCAGCAAAAATATTTTAATTTGGCACGACAACAACAGGTGTTCGTTAGAGACGGCGATTATACACTAAAAATTATTAGCGAGCCAACCGTAAGAGAACAAAAAATTCTACAGCCCGATGATGATTTGTGCAATTCTCTTTCAGCAGAAGAATTTAAAAAAGGGGCTATTGAAATCGTAAGAAAAGTACATCATAAATTTTATGGAAATGAACGTCAGGTTTGCCCGAGAAACGTATGATTACCTTGAAGAATTGGTGGCAGTTCTTTTTCAAAAAGAGTATTTCAGTTGGTTGGATACATCAGAACAATACGTTAGAGAATTAGTTGATGATATTCAGAGCAGTTTACCGAAGCGACCCCACAAACGTGCCCCCGAACGTTTTGCAAGATACGGTGAAGATTTGCACTACGCCTCATTCGTAAAAAACAAACGCACTACTTGGTACGCCTTTTTCACGAAGTACGAAGCCGAAAGCGAAGACACTATTTATTTAGTACGTTACATCGCCAATAACCACACCGTTGCACAACATTTGTAACCCTTACGAACATCGAAGAACTGTGAACCCATTGCCACGCAATAAAAAATACAGAAAAATGCACGCCTTTCGGGGAAGACGTGATGGTGTATAAAGCATGAATAAAATGTTTGCATTATGAAAAAAATACTGTTTTTTACGATTGTTTTATTGCTTGTGTTTGTTTCTTGCAAAAGCCCCAAACAGGTTGCTCTTGATACTACTTTTTTGGAAAGTACTCGTTGCAATCTTAACCCTCCCGGCTGGGGCGAAAGCCTTGGTGTTGTAAGTTTTTCCACCGATAGCATTTGGACTGTTTCCGGTAATGGCATTACCCAAATTTGGTCTGATGCTGTAACTGCTACCAATTGTAGAAAAACTACTTTCGATGGAGGAAAAGACTATCGTAAAAATCGCCACAGATCAGATCATAAAATTCACGAAAAGTCCAATCACAATGCTGATTGTCGTTCTAATCCTAATTTTCCGGGCGATTTGTTTTCTTGGTGTGCTGTCGTTCGTTTTCAAGATGTTCTTTGTCCTGATCCTTGGCGTGTTCCTACTCGACAAGATTTTGTTGATTTAGATATTGCTTTAGGGGGTAATGGTAAATTTCGTCGTAATCAGGAATCTGTCAATGGTCATTCTTGGCAAACCCAACTGGATTGGTATCTCAACACTTGGGGCGGTGCCTTCGTTGGTTTTTGCGAACCCAACGGTGTGTATGTTGAATATCTTTGGGGGAGGTATTGGTCTTTTGAGGAACATTATAAAGCTGGGTGTGCCCTATCTTTCGAGGCAGATGGCTGTATCTCACCAGAGCTTGCTTTCCAACAGCACCTCGGATTTTCACTCCGATGTGTTCGTTAAGAACAGCCAACGCCATTTTATTTTTTCGTTTTTCACATATTTTTTTTGATTAAAATTCAAATGCGAAGATTACGAAAAAAATTGCAATTCACAAAAAAACTTGCTTAAATCAGATATTTTTCGTAATTTTGCAGAACCATTAAAAACAATTACGTTATGCAAGTAGTCAGCAGTACAGAGTTCGCAACTCATCAGCAAAAATATCTTGATTTGGCACGCAGAGAACAGTTGCTTGTTAATGACGGAATACATACGTTTGAAATTACTTATCAGCCAATGGTTGAGGAACCAATTTATTTTGAGCCCGACGAGGACTTTCACAGGTCAATAACAGCCGAGCAATTGTTGGAGGGGGTACAC
Source organism: Bacteroidales bacterium (assembly GCA_009777915.1). Taxonomy (GTDB): domain Bacteria; phylum Bacteroidota; class Bacteroidia; order Bacteroidales; family P3; genus WRKV01. The sequence goes on from WRKV01000024.1 coordinate 22,386, forward strand.
GAGGATATTCGTAGAAAATTTGCGTTACGAAAATGAGAAGTGTACACTTTTTACCAGAGGTAAGGGAGTATTTGGATGAACTTGAAACCATTCTATACGAAAAAGGATACTTCAGTTATGAGGAAAATTCGCACAAATACGTTGATGAATTAGTTTACGACATCAAATTCAGATTGCCATTGTGCTTCCACAAGCCCGCACCCAAATATTTTGAAAAATACGGTGAAGGTATGTACTACGCCACTTTCAAAAAGAATAGACAAACAACGTGGTACGTATTCTTCAGAATGTACCGCCACAATGACGAAACAACTTACCAAGTACGCTACATTGCCAACAACCACACCGTTGCACAACATTTGTAGCCCTTATGAACAAAAACACGTCGAAAGGTTAATCGTTCAATGGAACTAAAAATCGATCTAACATGAACTTATCAGAAATCATCCTAATCGCCATAGGCTTGTCGATGGATGCATTTGCGGTATCCATCACGCTTGGGTTGGCAGTGAAAAAACTGAGCACAAAAGACGTTTTGATACCCGGAGTCTACTTCGGTTTTTTTCAGGCACTGATGCCACTCGTGGGGTATTACGCGGGAACGCTGTTTGCCCACAACGCCCAAAACTTGGGACCTTGGGTCGCCTTTGTGCTTTTGGGATTTGTCGGAGGAAAAGTGATCAAAGACAGTTTTTCCAAAAACGACGACAAGGTGAATGAAACGCCATTCGTGTTTCTCAAAATGCTGCTGTTGGCAATAGCCACAAGCATCGATGCCTTGGCGGTGGGCGTCACTTTTGCATTCTTTGAAATCGACATTTTTGTGGCAATTCTGATCATCGGTTTAATCACGTTTGGCGTGTTCATCGGTGGAGTGAAAATCGGCAATCTGTTTGGTGCGAAATACAGGTCGAGGGCGGAGTTTGCCGGAGGTGCGGTGTTGGTGCTGCTTGGAGTGAAGATGTTGATTTTTTGAGATGCTGTATTTGACAACAATGCGAGTAAACACGGCAAAATACGGCTCTAAAAAACAAAATCAAACAAACAATTTTTCGGCGATGGCATCTGAAAATAATGCTCCTCTTGCAGTGGTAACAACACGTGCATTTTCAAAAATTAACCATTAATTAGGAATTTTAGTGATGCTGTT
>WRKV01000025.1 GCA_009777915.1 Bacteroidales bacterium
ACGGTGTATGTTGCTGAAGCAAGCGTAGCCGCCTACCGAGCCGCCACAAATTGGAGCGCTTTGGGCGACCGCATAGTAAGCGGAATGGATAACCCCGGCTACATCTCCGCCGCGCCGCAACAGGCAATAGATGCATTGGCAGGGTTGAAAGCCGATACCCTGCGCCTTTATGCAGAAGTGCAGGACTTGAAAGTTGCGGTTGAACCTTTGCAATTGATTATTGATGGGTTGGAAGCCGACACCGCGCAACTGCATAGTGATACGTTGCGCCTTTATGCACAAGTGCAGGGCTTGTTGGGCGACACCGCTACGCTGAATACCACCATCGCAGGATTGCAAGAGGATATCGCAGAATTGGAAGGTACGATTGACGATTTAGAATTGACTATTGATGGGTTGGAGGAGGATATTTCGGACTTGAACGACACCATTTCCGCAAGGAATACCGTGATTGCAGGATTGCAAAGTGAGATTATCGGTTTGCAAGGAGACGTATCAGACTTGAACGACACCATTTCCGCAAGGAACACCACCATCGCAGGCTTAAATGTCATCCTGAGCGAAGCGAAGGATCTCATTGATGAGTTGGAGGACGATATTTTAGGATTGCAAGACGACATTTCAGACTTGAACGACACTATTTCCGCAAGGAACATCGTGATTGCAGGATTAGAAATTACGAATTACGAATTAGGAATTACGATTGAGGGCTTGAAAGGTGATACTGCAACGCTCAACACGACCATTGCAGGCTTGGAAGGTACGATTGACGATTTACAATTGACTATTGACGGTTTGCAAAGCGAAGTGTCGGACTTGGGCGATACCATCTCCGCAAGGAACACCACCATAGCGAACCTAAACGTCATCCTGAGCGAAGCGAAGGATCTGATTGATGAGTTGGAGGATGATATTTCAGATTTGACCGACACCATCAGCGACCTGCGGCTACTCCTTTTGGAATACATCACCCTAACCGACGACCTGTCGGATACCATCGCTTGGCTACGCCAACTGTTGGCGGACTGCGAAAACGGCGGAGCAACAGGGATTCAGGGGGACGTAGAGACGCGACACGCTCCATCTCTACAAGCATGGACTGCCAACGGCATTCTACACATCAAAGGATTGCCCCTCGGCAAAACCTACCGCATCTACACCCTTTCCGGAACGATGATACATCAAGCCATCGCCACAACAGACGTAGAGACGTGGCATGCCGCGTCTCTACAATCCGGAACGTATATTATTCATTCGGAATATGGGGTTGTGAAAATCGTTTGGTAAGACGTCATTGCGAGGGCAACGCCCGAAGCAATCAACAATAGCAAACAGATTGCTTCGCCACTACGTGGCTCGCAATGACGGAAAACTCTAAACTCTAATATCTAAACTCTAATTGTGTTGTTGGTTTTGGGAGCGGGGCGTGTGTGGTTACACGCCCCGTTTATGGTTTTATTCGTCGTCATGTCGACCGGAGCACGCGAAGCGTGCGTAGTGGAGACATCCCCTTGCTACAAAAAAATTCGACGAAATCAAAAATTTTTCGTACTTTTGCAAAATGAAATCCATTCAGGTCTATAAAGCATCCGCAGGTTCGGGAAAAACGTTTCGTTTGGCGTTGGAGTATTTGAAATTATTGCTGTCGAAACCCAATGCTCATCGAAATATCTTGGCGGTTTCCTTTACCAATAAAGCCACCGGCGAGATGAAGCAACGTATCCTCGGCGAACTTTACGGTATGGCAAATCGTTGTGCAGATTCGGATATTTATTTGGAAATTTTGTCGAAAGAAACCGGTTTTTCGGAAAACAAAATTCGTGAAAAATCTGAAAAAGCATTGAATGTAATTTTGCACGACTACGGATTTTTCAATGTGGAAACCATCGACAGTTTTTATCAACGTGTGTTGCGAAACATGGCAAAAGAACTGGGTTTGGGTGCGTATTTCAATATCGAATTGGATCATCAAAAAGCGTTGAAAGACGCGGTGCGTGCGTTGATCAATAATTTATCAACCGACACGGAATCGTTGCAATGGATTTGTAAAATCATCGAGGATGATGCTGCCAATGAAAAATACAGCAAGTCGATCGAAAAAGATTTGATCAATACAGGAACACAAATTTTCGAAGAAGTTTTCAAACGCCATCAACCTGAAATCGAGAAATTTTTTAAGGATAAAAATCGTGTGGACGAGTATGTCAAATCCCTTTATGCACGCAGAAAACAAACGACCGATGAAATCGAAATCAATTCCTGCGATTTAGTGCTCAAACATTTGCGAAACATGGAATTATTGAGCGATATTTCCAAACATTTGGCGATATTGAATCACGAACAAAATCGGTTTTTGTTAGTCGACACTTCTGCCTTGCTCAGCAAATTAATCGGCGAAAATGATACGCCGTTTTTGTACGAAAAAATTGGTGCTAATTTGAATCATATTTTGATTGACGAATTTCAAGACACCTCAGATTTGCAATGGAAAAATTTCAAATTGTTGTTTTTGGAGAATCTCTCAAAAGGCTATTCAAACCTCATGGTTGGCGATGTTAAACAAGCGATTTATCGCTGGCGAAACAGCAATTGGGAAACATTAAATTCCATCGAAAACGAATTTTATGAGGGTGCGGTTGATGTGAAATTTTTAGATAAAAATTATCGCACGGATTCCACGATTGTGAAGTTTAATAATGCTGTTTTTCAAAAAGCCATCGAAAGCTTAAAATTGCGATTTGAAACAGAAATTGGTAGCCATCGAAAAGACTTGATTGAAATTCTGAGCAAAGCCTATAAAGATGTTTCTCAAACGCCCAAAAGCGAGGAAATAAAGGGGTTTGTCGAGGTTCGATTCGTAGAAAAAGACGGACGAAAATCTCAGCAATCGCAAGCGATTGTCGACACGATGCTGAGATTACAACATGCAAAAATCAAACCCGAAGACATTATGATTTTGGTAAGAAACAAAAGCAGTATTTCCAAAATTTCCGAAACATTCGAAAACCATCTTTCTACTCATCCGGACTTGGACGAAAACACCAAAAACTATTTCAAATTGGTGTCGGACGAAGCGTTTAAGTTATCATCGTCGGCGGCGGTTGGCTTGATTATCGACGCTTTGCGTTGTTTGTCGAATCACAACGACCCGCTTGCATTTGCACAGTTGGCGTACACATACCAATTGCAAAAAGATTCAAATTTTAATGAACGTTTAATTGATTTTTTTGATTCGTATCGGTTATCGAAAAATTTGTTTCGCGAATTTTTACCGGAAAAATTTGTCGGTGAATTCAACTCGTTACAAAAATTGCCGTTATACGAATTAATCGAAAAAATTATTGCCATGTTTGAGTTGTCCGAACAAAAAAATCAACATGGATTTTTGTATGATTTTTTGGATTGTGTGAATACATTTGTTGCCCGGAATGGCGGAAATATCAACGATTTCATCGAATACTGGACCAACGAATTGCAAAACAAAACCATCACGGTTAATGCACAAGTTTCAGGGGTTCGGATTTTGACGATTCACAAATCGAAAGGCTTGGAATTTCACACCGTTGTTGTGCCGTTTTGCGAATGGGATATGGACGAAACTCGCTTTGAACAACGTGTTTGGCATACCTCAACTTCGCACGAGAATCAAACCGATTTGTTCAAGCAAATGCCACTTATTCCGTTGAATTACGGAAAAACGCTCAAACACTCACATTTCGTAACCGATTTCGAAAACGAAACATTGAAACTTTGGGTTGATAATTTGAATTTATTGTACGTGGCACTCACTCGTCCGAAACATAATTTGTTGGTTTTGGCAGATGCGTTGCCGAAAAAATCCGAGAAATTACGAGTGTCGAATTTGTTGCAAAATTTCACGGATGGAAATTTGATTTCGTCCGTAGAGACGGGTCGTGAGCCATCTTTACAACATGATGGAAACGTATTCAAAATGCAATCCCAAAATATGGAAATTCCGTTTTCCGTTGCACAAAAACAACCGGTATTTTATTTGTCTAAGGACGCCATAAAATGGTATCGCAATTCTCAACATGAACCGAATAAGCAATTAGCAAAGGGTTTGCTATATCACCACGTATTAGCCAACATCCGCTATTCCGATGATATTGAAACCACCATCGAAAAATTTATTTTCGACGGTTATATTTCGGAAAACGAAAAAACAACACTTGCAACAAACATTCGCGAATTGTTAAATCATCCCCAAGCACAAGATTGGTTTTCGAAAACCTATACCGTTTTCAACGAATGCAAAATCGTCAATCGCAATGTTCACGGGCATTTAGAGCAACGTCGTCCAGACAGAGTGGTGCAAGATACAAACGGAAATTTGATTTTAGTCGATTTCAAAACCGGACAAAAATATCCAAAACATCACGACCAAATTCGCGAATATGCCACGTTGTTAGAACAAATGTATCCGTCCAAAATCACAGGTTTTTTGTGGTATTTGGATACGAATGAAATTGAACATGTTTGTTAAATTTTCGACCAATCAACATTGCGCATATCCTTGGTTTCGTTGAATGCATTGTGGAATGCGAAACACGCCCGAAGATTATGAGGTGTGTGTCCGCTACCTAACTTGAGATAATCTCGCAAAAGTTGTTTGTATTCGGGATGCACACAATTTTCGATAATCGTATGAGCTCGCTGTATAGGCGATTTTCCACGCAAATCGGCAACACCTTGTTCGGTAATTAAAATGCTTACCGAATGTTCGTTGTGATCCAAATGCGAGACCATCGGAACGATAGCACTGATGCTCGTACCCTTTGCCACCGATGGCGTTACGAAAATCGACAAATACGCATTGCGAGTGAAATCGCCCGATCCACCAATACCGTTCATCATCTTAGTGCCCAACACATGAGTCGAATTGACATTGCCAAAAATATCGGCTTCGAGTGCAGTGTTGGTGGCAATTAATCCAAGTCGCCGAATGATTTCGGGATGGTTCGAAATTTCTTGAGTACGCAATAATAATTTAGGTTTGAAAAAATCTAAATTACCATAAATTTCATCCATCAAAGGATTACTCACGGTAAACGAACATCCGCTGGCAAATTTCACACGATCCGATTTCATCAAGGCAATCACCGCATCTTGAATCACTTCGGTGTAAACTTCAAACATCGGAATCAATTTATTTTCGCCCATAGCACCTAATACGGCGTTTGCAATGTTTCCCACACCCGATTGAACCGGTAGAAAATCTTTCGGGATACGTCCGGCTTTCATTTCCGCAACCAAAAAATTAGCTACATTGTCGCCAATTTTTGCTGTAATTTCATCTATCGGCGTAAAACTTCCGCCTTCATTAGGCAGGTCGGTTTCCACGACAGCAACGATTTTCGCAGGATCTACCTTGATATAAGGCGTTCCGATACGGTCAGACGGATTGTAAATAGGTATCGCCTCGCGATGAGGTTGATCGACCGGAATGTAAATATCATGTATGCCGCGAATAGCTTTAGGATGCTTGTGATTAAGTTCAATGATGATTTTATCTGCCAATCTGCAAACGGTTGGAGTAATGCCTACGCCACATGTAAGAACAATTTCGCCATTTTCGGTAACATCAGATGCCTCTATAATAGCGGCATTCACTTGACCCAAAAAACCATGACGCAACATCGGTGTCAAGTGCGAAAGGTGCATATCGTAATACGGTACGTCTTGCGAATTGATAGCATTCCGCAGATCCGAACTTGATTGATAAGGCGTACGAAATTTGATAGCATTGGCACGAGTTAAATTACCATCAATACTATCTCCGGTAGAGGCACCGGTAAACATTCCGATTTTGAATGGTCTTCCGGCTGCGTGTTCAGCTTCGGCACGTTTTGCCAATGCTGCCGGAACGGCTTTCGGACAGCCTGCTGCCGTAAAACCGCTAAATCCGACGTTATCGTCGTTATGAATCAATGTTGCAGCCTCTTCGGCTGTCATAAACGGGATTTTACTCATTTTTTTTATGTTTTACAAGTGTTGTGCTATGGTGTGATTGTTGGCGATATATTGAACCAAATAATTTATTTCGCCGTTTTCGTCTCGGTACTTTGTGAAAAAAGCATACCATGTGGTGCGTTTGTTTTTCACAAATGATGCATAATGCAAATCATCGCCATATTTTGCATAGCGTTCGGGAGCCGGTTTGTGTAGTCGTGTCGGCAAGTTCGTTTTGATATCAACGAACAACTCTTCAACGTACTTTTCTGCATATTCTAAATAACTAAAATAGTCTTTTTTGTATAATATGTACGACAATTCTTTGATGTATTGTCTGACTTCGGGAGTAGTTAAGACTTTCATTGCTTTTTCTTATTTCCCTTGCATAAACATTTCGCGAAGGTCTTCTTTAACTCCTACTAAAAGTTCGTCAAACGTAATTGCTCTACGCAGATTGTCGTCGGGTTGCAATATCTTTTGTGGTCTTGGCGTAATTTTATCAACGGCAAAGCCCTCAACGGAGTTAAATTTTCCAATTAAAATAGATTCGCAATCCGTTTGATTAGTGTAATTATACGCCATTTCGGGTTCGCTTACCATGTTAATGTCATCAGAATGCGGTTCTATATTATAGTTTGATTTTTCCATAATGCAATTTTCCACAAAGTTACAAAAAATATCTGAATTGAACAAGTTTTTAAAAACCTATTTTTTCTGATTATACTCAAAATTTTCCCATGGGTCGACGAAAATATCGACATCCTGCAAAAGAACTTTTACTGCCTCTTCGATTTGCTGGTCGCGGTTTTCCCAAAGAATATGAGTTTCGTTTCTAACTTTAACATGGGGTTCTAACTGCTGATTCTCCAAGAAATTTTTATTTCTATCAATAAATCCGGCAATCGGAATCCCGTATCGCAAGCCATTTTCCGGAAGATTTTCCCACCAAACTGTGGTCATCGTTCCGGGAACGGGCATACCAACCAATTTGCCGATATTCATTTCTTGATAAACCCAAGGCGTACCGTGTGCATTGGAATAACTTGCCTCTCCTTGAACCATCACACTTGGTTTGAGCCAACGTTTAGTTGGTTGATCATTGATTTTTTGTCCGCGTGGCACCTGCTCCAGATATTTTGTTCCGCTCAACATAACTTCAATATCCTCGTGCATACGCCCGCCTCCGTTGAAACGCACATCTATCACTACACCTTCTTTTTCGTAATAACGTCCCATAATTTCCGACCAAACGGTGCGATAACTCGGATCGCTCATCTGTCGAACATGAGCATAACCCAAGCGTCCGGCGGATAATTTCTCAACACGATCGCGTTGATTTTGCACCCAACGTTCGTAAAGTAATTCGCTTTCCACACCACTCGAAATGGGGCGAATTCGTTCGGAATATTCCGTTTTTCCATCTAAAAATGTGAAAGTCGTTTCACTTCTGACAAGTCCGTTCAACATCGCAAAAACATCTGTGTTTTCCAGAATTTCCTCGCCATTGATTTTGGTGAGATAATGTCCGGATTTAACCTTACTTTTGGCATTATCAAAAGGACCTCCAACAATAACTTCTTCAATTTTGAGACCTTTTTCTGCTTTGGTGAAATCGAATAATAATCCCACTTTTGCAGTGGCAACACCACCCAAATTCGGTGCGTTGTAACTTCCACCGGTGTGAGACGCATTGAGCTCGCCCAAATACTCACTCAACAATTCTGCAAAATCCCAATAGTTATTGATGTGTGGCAAAAATTTTTCATAATCTTTTTTCAAACCGTCCCAATCGACTCCGTGTAAATCTTCACGATAAAATCTATCCGCAACGGTTTGCCAAACGTGTGTAAACATTTCTGCACGATTATCATAAGGATTGGCATCGACTTGTGCTCTGTACGTGATATTTTTTCGTGTTTTGGTATTTTTTACGTCCAATGTAAAAACTGTTCCATTCGAAAAAATCATGAGTTTATCGCCTTTTGCATCAATCTCGAGAGACGCCGAACCGGTGTTTAATTTTTCCAAAAGTTTGGTTTCATTTTCTTTGAAATCCCGCACCCAAAGATCGTAACCTCTTTCAACGTTTGCTAAATAAAATAATTTTTCGCCGTCCGGAGTCATGGCAAATCCTGCTAAATTGTTCGAATTGATCGTCAAGCGTTCGATCCGATTTTCGATATTTTTCAAATCCAATACCGGAGCAGACGTATCTCTTTTTTCTCCACTCAATTTTCGCCGTTCGTTGTCCAATTCAATGTCTTCTTTTGACATTTTGAATCTGTCCAAAGCCGCTTGATTCGTAAAGATTCCGAACACATCATCTTGCGAGCCCCACGATCCGTGCGAACGCATACCATACCGATCGCTTGCAAACAAAATCACATTTCCGTTCATCGCAAAACTCGGACTACGCTGCATATAGCCACTGTTTGTGAGATTGATAATTTCGCCGCCTTGCGTTGAAACCAAACCAATGTCGAGATAAGGGTGACGAGTGGCTCCCATAAACATAAGTGTTAACCATTTTCCATCAGACGACCAAGAAAATTGTATGTCGCCATCAGAACTCGACCAATTGCGACTTCCATCTGTAATTTGGCGAATTTGTTTGCTTGCAACATCAACGATATTAATGGTCTTGCGATCTCGCAAAAAGGCGATTTCCTTACCGTTTGGCGAAAATACAGGTTTGAAATCTTGAAACGTTGCATCGTTCACTAAAAATTCTTCAACGATATGATCCGAAGCGAAAAAATACGGTTCATTTTTTGCCATATTTTGGGCAATTTTGATACTCCAATTCCCATCTTTTTCGCTTGCATACGCCAAACTTCTGCCATCTTGCGACCAGGTCAACCAACGCTCTGTACCGGGCGTATTAGTTATACGTTTGGTGGTTTCAAAATCTACGGAAGTTACGTAAACATCGCCACGAATAATCAAGGCAACTTCTTTTCCGTTCGGCGAAAATTTGGCTTCTGTCGCACCGTTGGTGATAAACTGTGTGGTCAATGTTTCGTTGTCACGAAAAATATCGACTTGAACTTGCTTGGGTTCTCCGTTTCTCGGCAAAACATAAAGTTTTCCATCGTAAGCGTAGCAAAGGGTTTCATCATTACTGACGGAAAGAAAACGCACCGGATGACGTTCGTAATTTGTTACAGATGTAGCATTTGTTTCCTCTTGGTTTAACTGGAGTTTCCGGATATTGAAGGAGCCGGATCGCTCGCTCAAAAAATAAACAGTTTCTCCATGATGATTCAACACCGGATTTCGGTCTTCTGCGATATGAGTTGTGAGTTGCAAAAATTCTTTCGTTTCAAAATCATATCGCCAAATATCGCGAGCTACGGACGAAGTGTGATGTTTTCGCCATTCGTTTTCTTGACCTTTAATATCCTCATAAACTAAAAATTTTCCATCGCTGCTGATTGTAACATTATTCATCGCATTGGGCAAAACCAAAATCGAACGTCCGCCATCGGCTGAAACTTTGAACAGTTGCGTTGCCCAACCTGTCGGAAATTGCGTATAAGTTGCAGGGTGCTGAATGTTTGCGGTAAAATAAATTTCTTTACCATCAGGCGAAAATGTTTGCAATCTTTCGTTGACGGAATTGGTCGTCAATCGCATGGGATTTCCACCTTCCGAAGGGATCACAAACACATCGTGATTACCAAAACGATTCGAGTTAAATGCAATTTTTGTTCCATCGGGCGACCATTTCGGATTGTAGTTGTAAGACGGATGAGACGTGAGTTGTACGGCACGACCGCCGTCTACCGAAACTTTGTAAATATCGCCTTTGTAAGTAAAAGCGATTTCTTTACCATCGGGCGAAATGCTCGGATAGCGAATCCAAGATACATCGGTTTGCGAAAAGCCCCAATACGAAAGGGCAATCAGAACGAAAAACAAGATTTTTTTCATGGCATTATTTTTTTGTTACACGGATTTTTTTTATTCGGCGTTCATCAACAGATTCAACACGAAAAACGAACGGTGGAATTTTTATTTCCTCCAAACGTTGAGGAATTTCGCCGGTTTGCTCCAAAATCAAACCGGCCAAACTTTCGGATTCACTCTTTAATTCATCAAAAAAATCACCATCAATTTGCACCACTTTGCAAAAATCATTCAGCGAAATTTTGCCTTCAAACATCCACGCTTTTTCGTTGATTTGATGATAGAGTTTTTCATCGGATTCTTGATCAAATTCATCACTGATATCGCCAACAATTTCCTCTAAAACGTCCTCTAAAGTAATGATTCCGGAAGTTCCGCCATATTCGTCAACCACAACGGCGAAATGGCGTTTCTGACTTTGAAATTCGGTCAGTAAAATATCAATTTTTTTATTTTCAGGAATGAATAAAATCGGTCGTACTAAGGATTTCCATTCGAATGAATCCGTCTCGGATAAATAGGGTAGCAAATCTTTGATGTGCAAAATTCCAACGATATTATCAATGGTTTCATCGTACACAGGAATCCGTGAATACTCCGTTTCTCTAATGATTTTCATCACATCCGAAAATTTGGATTGCTGTTCGATAGCGACAACATCCACGCGTGATTTCATAATTTCACAAACTTCAATATCGCCGAATTTCACAATCCCTTTGAGAAAAATTTTCTCGTTGGTTCCGGCGTTGTCTTTCACCGCAATGTCAATGACATCCTCCAATTCCTCAATCGAGATATTTCGATTTTGTTTGGTTAATCGCTTGTCTAAAACAGATGTCGATCTCATTAAAATCGCCGATATCGGAGACAGTATTTTCATCGAAATTCGCAACGGGCGAGTCATAAACATTGCCATTTTCAACGAATTGGCATTGGCATAAACCTTTGGTATGATTTCTCCAAACAGCAGGAGTACAGCGGTAATCACGACTACTTGCAAAATAAATCCAAGCATTGGCATCGTCGAAAAATCGAACATTTGATTGATGACAACCGTCGACCAAATAATGATTGCTACACTCATAAAATTATTTGCAATGATAATGGTAGCGAGTAGTTTTTTCGGGTGTTCGATGATTTTTAGAAGTGCGGCATATTTCAAACTTTTGTCGGTTTTTATCGTGTTGATATCATTGGGCGACAGCGAAAAAATTGCCGTTTCGGACGCCGACACCAACGCTCCAATCCCTATCAAACAAGCGATTCCGAACAACGACGGAATGAGGTAAAGAGAAAATCCTAAAAATATAGTGAGCAGTATCATGTTATTTGGTTACTTATTATTAAACAACGTCATCGTTTTTTCTGCACCCATCAACACAAAACTTTTGATCATTTCTCCGGCTTGTTTGAGTTTAGGTTCAACGATTTCGTTTTCCAACGAAGTGAAACGACTGAGCACATATTCCGATTGGAATCCTTTTGCGAAATCCGCACCTATCCCGAATCTCAGACGATTGAAATTTTGTGTGTCAAGCGTAAGAGTAATGTCGATAAGTCCGTTGTGCCCCCCATCTCCACCTGATTTTTTGAGACGAAGTTGTCCCACTTCCAACGCCAAATCGTCTACGACAACAAGCATATTTTCGATAGGAATATTTTCTTGTTGAAGCCAATATCGAACGGCTTTTCCGCTCAAATTCATGTAAGTTGTGGGCTTGATTAAAACCAGCGTTCGACCTTTCACACGAACCTCCGCACGATAGGCATAGCGGTCTGTAACGAAAGTAGTTTTGGCATCAGCAACAAGTTGATCCAGCACCATAAATCCAATGTTGTGGCGAGTGTTGGCGTATTCCGAGCCGATGTTACCAAGACCAACAATTAAGTGTTTCATTATGATTTTTTCGCAGCATCTTCTTCTTCAGCAGGCGTTTCAGCAACCACGTTACGTGTAGTTTTCACTGCACAAACGGTTGTGTTCGGATTGTCGACAATCGTGAAATTTTTGGTTTCGATTGAACTTATTTTCACCATGTCGCCAATTTCGAGAGCACCCAAATCAACCGTTAATGTTTCCGGCATGTGTTTCGGAAGTGCCTTCACTTTGATTTTACGAAGGCTTTTTTCTAATTTTCCACCTTTCAAAACTCCGGGTGAACTACCTGCATACACTACAGGGACGGGCAAAGTAATCACCTTGTCGTCGTGTAATTCGAATAAATCGGCATGCAAAATTCTGTCCGAAACTTTGTGATACTGAATGTCTTGGAGAATAGTCAAATACTTTTCACCATTCAAATCCACTTCGATAAAACACACATCGGGTGTAAACACGATAGGTTTGAAAGAAGTTTCGGGCGTAGAAAAGTGAATTTGTTCTTTTCCACCATAGATTACGCAAGGCACGAGCCCTTCGTTACGCAAGGCTTTTGCATCTTTTTTCCCTACGTTCGCACGTGGCGAACCGCTCATAGATACTGTTTTCATTTTTTTGTTTTTTTTAATTGACCCAAAATTGGGATTACAAAGATACAAAAATTTTTTGGAATATGCAAATTGTTAATAAACCAACGAAAATTTTGTATGGGTCGAAAATTTTTTTCAACAACGACAAAAAAATCTATGTTTTGTCTATGTTTTTTGTTTGGGGATGGCTTATCTTTGCACCCGGAAAACGGTACACGGTGCACGGTGCAGGGTACACGGTGCTGCGCCACATCGTCAACGGTTGTCGATTAGTCACACCGTTGACCGTGCACCGTTGACCGTGCACCGAATAAATAAACTAATAAACAATAAAATAACCACTTAAACCACTAACCATCATGAAAAAACTCCTAACCACCACAATCCTCGCCCTAACCATCCTTACGGCGACAAACGCACAAACCACAACCCTCTACTCCACCACATTCCCCAACGCAGCAAGCGTTGATGCCGCATCAGGGTGGGTATTAACCAATGGCACCGCCTGGACAAGTGCCAATGCCGGTGCAACCGGTGGCGGCTCGCTGCGACTTGGCTCAAGCACAAGCGCTACGGCTACAATGCCTGTTTTGGCTGCAGGTTTAACCAATATGAGCATCCAAATTACGGCAATATGGGGTAGTTACGTTTATTACCAAACCTCGCCCAATGGCACAACGTGGACACCGGCGACTAATAGTCCATCAACCAACGTATTCGATGGTAGTAGCGTTACAACAAGCACCAGAACCTTGCCCGATGGCACACGCTACATAAGGTTTACGGCAAGAGATGCAAGCGGCGATATGTATATCCAAGCGGTAACCGTTACAGGGCAACAACCTTTCGTTGCACCAACCGGAGTAAGCCTGAATAAATCCTCAACAACCCTACCTACAAACAACACCGAAACGCTTGTTGCAACAGTTACTCCGGCAAACGCAAACCCAGCCGTAACGTGGAGCAGCAACAACACCGAAGTTGCCACAGTGAACAGCAACGGCGTGGTTACAGGCGTAAAGCCGGGAACGGCAACCATTACGGTTACCACTACCCAGGGCGGATTTACAGCCGAATGCGTTGTAACCGTTCAAGATGTTGCCGTAACCGGAATTACCTTGAACAAACCGTCTATAACTCTGGCGATTATGAATAGCGAAACAGTGATTGCAACCCTATTGCCTACCAACGCGAGCAATAAAGCCATAGCGTGGAGTAGCGACAACACCGAAGTTGCCACAGTGAACAACACCGGCTTGGTTACAGCCGTAAGAAAAGGAACGGCAACCATCACGGCAACCTCCGCAGATGGCGGGTTTACAGCCGAATGTGTTGTAACCGTGCAAGGCATTTTTGGAGACGGAACAGGAACACAAGCCGAACCGTTTTTAATAAGCAGCGTGAACGACTTGATTGAACTTAGAAATAGGGTAAACGATGGGCTACTGCCTACAAGCGGCGTGTATTTCCTGCAAACACAGGACATCGACCTCAACAACCAAACGTGGACATCTATCGGAACACAGGCAAACAGATTTGCCGGATATTACGACGGCGATGGCTTTGAAATCAGAGGACTGAGCGGTGCGGCGCTCTTTGGCGTTTTGGACGGTGCAACCATCTATAACGTGCATTTGAAAGGCAGCGTTACAGCCTCTACAGGCACTTCCCTTGGTGCTTTTGCCACAAGTGCAATCAGTACCACCTTTATGTATTGTGTAAATGAGGTAGATGTGGCGTTAACTTTCGGGGGCACATTGAATGTTGGAGGATTTACAGGAGCATCGGGCAATAACAACAAATTCATATATTGTACGAATAAAGGCACCGTCAGTGCCAACAGTAGCGGTTCCGGCGACTTGACGGTTACTGTAGGAGGTATTGTTGGTAATGCCGGAGCAAACGACAGCATCGTGTACTGCGTGAATACCGGCACTGTAAGTGCAACTTCAAGCGGGACAGTACAATCCGGCTTTAGCTATAGCATAAGCAAGGTGGCACGTGCCGGAGGAATTGCAGGTTATGGAAACAGTCGCATTGTTGCGTGTAGAAACTCGGGAAATGTAACCGCGACGAGTAGCGCAACAAGTAGTAGCTCTTATGGTGCAGGACAATCTTCGAGTGGTAACGCCAGCAGCAATAGTTACGCAGGGGGTATCGTTGGCACAAATGGAACACCCCACAGTTGTTGGAATAGCGGTACTATCGCAAGCCGCAGCACAACAAACGTTGCAACCCCTCCAAACTCCAACCCCACTAACGGTTATCCGTTTGGTACCGTAACCCCCGGAACACACACTACACGTAGTTACGCCGGAGGAATAGCAGGAAACAATCAGGGAACTTTATCCTATAATATAGGAAACGTAATTGCCACACGAACACAAAACGGAAATACAACATATCCGGGATCGCCTATTGCCTATGTATATCCGGGCTGGCATTATTCAGGCACTATGACAGGAACGGTACAAAGCGGAAGCACACCCCGCACCGCCGCCCAATTCCAAAGTGCAGACGAAATCGCCCTTTTGAACGCAGGCAACGCCAACCGCTGGGCACAAGACGTGCATAACATCAACAACGGCTATCCGGTGCTGAACCATACAGGCGTAGTGTGGAGCGGTGCAGGCATCAACAATTTTGAACGTACAACCGCCCTCTACGGCAGCCCGCTCACCGACCCCGAAATAGAGGTGGACGTTCCTCAACACCTCTTTGAACGCCACTTCGCAGGTTGGCAACACAACGAAACGCTATGGGATTTCGACACCAACGTCGTAACCCAAAACGTAACCTATCTCTACCCCTACTTCGCCCTCAACCGCTACATTGTTACCTACAACACCAACGGTGGCAGCGAGATTGAGCCGCAGGACTTTGCCTATTCCCTAAAGATTACCGCTCCCACAGACCCCACCCGCGACAGTTTCTACTTCGCAGGCTGGTATAAGGATGCCACGCTCGAAACGCCCTGGGATTTCGATACAGACGTGATGCCGGCAGCCCACATCACCCTTCACGCCAAGTGGAACTACAGCGTCTATCTCGTTCACTTCAACACCAACGGCAGAGGCGAGATACCCTCGCAGCACTTTGAAATCCACAACACCATTGCCCCGCCCAACACGCCAAGCGAATACCCCCTCTTTTTTGCCGAATGGTATAAAGACCCCGAATTGCAGGTGCTTTGGGATTTTGACACCGACCTGATGCCCGAAAGCGAACTCACCCTCTACGCACGTTGGAAAGTGCAGATCACCTTTGCGGTGGCGAGGGGCAACGCCGTGGCGCCGCAACAATACTACGTGGACGAGGCGTTTTTGGGCGGCGACAACCTCTTGGGGCTACCCTCTACAACCCGCACCAACTACACCTTTGGTGGATGGCTTGACAAAACCAAGCGTATCATCACCGATGAGGATATCGTTACCAAACCCGACACCCTCTGGGCAATCTGGGAAATCAACATCAAATTCAACACCCTTGGCGGGATGCCGCAAGACGACATGATATTCCTGAGTGGCTTGGATTTCGATGAAATACCCAACGAGGGGTTGCCTGTGCCTACGAAGGACGGCTACGTGTTTGGTTCGTGGTACAATTCGCCGTATTACAGCGACCCTCGCAGCAATGCAGACATCGTGCCGCTGGTGCTGATGGATACGCTTTATGCGAAATGGGGCGATGCCGTTGCCGTGATGTTCGACCCTCGCAATGGAGGCGACATCATCGCACGGGAGTACTTCCCCAATCGTGCTTACAACAATACCTTCATGTCCGACGGAACGCCTTTTAATACAGGCTTTCCGAGCGACCCGACCCGAGAAAACGCCTTGTTTGCCGGGTGGTTCTACGATATCGGGACAACCGAACCTGCCTCCGCTTTCGACATCATTCCCAACCATTCGCATACGCTTTATGCAGGGTGGAACTTCACGCAAACCATTGCCTTTGAAACCTACGGAGGAACGGCTATAGCACCTAAACCGTATTTCGCGGGTCATGCCTATTACAGCACCGGCACGACCAACGGCGTAAACGATGGACTTCCGCCCAACCCCACACGCAGCGATCAGGCACTGTTTTTGGGATGGTACGATAATCCCCAATTTGACGGCTATCAGGTTACCTTGGCGACAATTGTACTGCCCTCTGTAACGCAACTTTTTGCCAAATGGGGTGCAAAGGTTACGACTAATTTTGTAACGAATGCCCCCAATCTCACCTATCCCGCTCGAGAGTTCTACTCTTGGTATGCTTATTTCAGCAACGAAAACGAATGGCAAGGGCTGCCCGCGCCGGCTAATCGAGGGGATTCCCTGTTTGGGGGATGGTACGACAGTCCGGCGTTTACGAATGAGATAACCCAATATTCCATCGTTCCTACAAGTAATCACACCCTCCACGCCAAGTGGATTACCAAAGTTACCGTCAATTTTGTGAGTTTTGATGGGAATACGTACCCCCAGGATAGCGTGTATCCGGGATATGCCTATTACAGCAGTCAGAACGCCTGGACGCAGTTGCCCGCACCGGCTCATCGAGGAGATACCCTGTTTGGGGGATGGTACGACAATCCGGCGTTTACCAATGCAATCACCAATGCCTCGATAGTTCCGTCGAACAATCACACGCTTTATGCGAGATGGATTACCAAAGTTACCGTCAATTTTGTGAGTTTTGATGGGAATACGTACCCTCAGGATAGCGTGTATCCGGGATATGCCTATTACAGCAGTCAAAACGCCTGGTTTTCGTTGCCCGCACCGCCCAATCGGGGGGATACCCTGTTTGGGGGATGGTACGACAATCCGGCGTTTACCAATGCGATAACCAATGCCTCGATAGTTCCGTCGAACAATCACACGCTTTTCGCGAGATGGATTACGAGAACCCCGATAACCTTTGAAACGTACGAGGGTACGGCATTTCCGCCAAGGTGGTACTATGTCGGCTATGCCTATAGCAACCCATCGCCGAACAATCCGGGCGTGCCCTATCCCACCAGGGACAATTCGTACTTTATGAGTTGGCACACCGACCCGAGTTTCAGCGGTGCACCGATCACCGGCACCTCTATCGTTGAGCCGGGTGTGGATACGCTTTATGCGAGATGGAGTACGCAAATTCCGGTGAAGTTCATATCCAACGGCGATAGTGTGGATAACAGGCTTTACTATTTCGGCTTTGCTTACAGCAATGGCACGCCGAGCAATGGCGGGTTGCCCTTGGCACCAAGCCCTGCCCCTGCCAATTCGCATTTCATGGGTTGGTATGCCACACCCGATTTTAGCGGTACGCAGGTCATCAACACGTCTATCGTTGTGCAAGGTGTGAATACGCTTTACGCAAAGTGGAGCACGCAAATCCCCATCGCCTTTGAAACCAACGGCGGTAGCACGGTTGCGACAGGCTATTACTATCCCGATTTTCCGTTCTTGAACACGACGCCCCTCAACTCCGGCTTACCTGCACCCACCAAGGCAAATGCGCTGTTTGTGGGTTGGTATGCCACGCCCGATTTCAGCGGAACGATGTACGCCAACGGTTACAACGTCAGCGTGGACATCGACACCCTCTACGCCCGATGGGCAGAGCGGGTGAACGTAACCTTTATCGACTACGAACAAGACAAGGTCGAGAGCAAGGATTTTTGGCATAGTTTCCGCTATGGCGAAACGCCCCATAATACAGGGTTTCCGGTGTTCACCTCGCCGTTCTCGCCCAATGTAACGTGGTACAACCGCATCGCAGGTCTTGAGCAGCCGATCATCAACAGCGACCCCACACCCGACCGTCACACCACGTTCTTCGCCCAATGGCGTGTAGTCGTAACTTTTGAAACCAACGAAGGCACACCCCTTGCCGACCGCATCTATACGCCCAATATGCGTTACAACGAATCGCCTAACGAGGGTCTGCCCAACGCTTTCCGCGATGGGCACGGCTTTGCAGGTTGGTTCCTCGATGAGGATTTGACCATAGCCATCACCAACATCTCTATCGTTTTTGATGGTGCTCATACGCTTTACGCGAAATGGTCGGAAACCCCACCCGATTGGGGCGAGTGGGTTATCACCGATGCCACCTGCACCGAGCCCGGCGACAGCACCCGCACTTGCAGGAACGACCCTACCCTTACGGAAATTATTGTGATACCCGCATTGGGTCACGACTTCACCATTGCCGACACCACCCTGCACGCCACTTGCGAGGAGCCGGGCGAATGGCTACATATCTGCTCGCGTTGCAGCATTCCCGATGAGGATAACACTTTCGTGATACTCGCGTTGGGTCACGCTTGGGGTAATTGGGTCATCACCCCTGCTACTTGCATAGCAGAGGGCGACAGCACCCGCACCTGTCAGCGCACCTGCTGCATCAACATCACCAACACCCGCCCTATCGCCATTGACACCAATGCTCACGTGTGGGAACTCTACGGCGAAGGGCAACTACCCACCTGCACCGAAGACGGCTTTGGTGAACTCAAATGCAAACTCTGCGATAAAATCAGTACAGGTGCCACCATTCCTGCCCTCGGTCACGATGCCGGTGCATGGCATACCGCCCTCGCTGCCACCTGCGAGGACGATGGCTCGGAGGAGTTACGCTGTACAAGATGTGAGCACGTCTTGGAAACAGAAACCATACCACAATTGACCGGTGCCGAGTGCGAACAGACGAATATCGCCGAAATGGAAACGGAGGAGGGATTGAAAATCTATCCGAATCCGGTGAATTACGAATTATCAATCGAAGTCCCGAACGAAGTGAGGGATCTGCACACTATTGTGGAATTGTACGATATGACCGGCAAACGAGTTTATTTCGGTAACCGGATACCGGTAACCGGTGACCGGTCACCCTATATCATTGATATGTCGGCATTCCAGACGGGGAATTATATTCTGCGGATTGGCAATCGGGTGGCGAAGGTGGTGAAACAGTAGCACCTGTGGGGGCGTGATTCGCAAAAAATTGCAAAAAATTTGGTCAATTCGGAAATTTTTTGTATCTTTGCAAAATCATTTCACACCCTTCTGAAAAAACAATGAACAAAACACTACAAAAATATCACCCAAAAACACAGGAAATAACCTGTGTTTCAGGCGTTTACCCCCCCCCGTTGATAATCAGTTAGTTACGTTATTTCAAAAAATATATTTGCCGTTGTCGAACCATAGTTCGATGGCGGCGTTTTTATTTCCGTTTCTTTCAGTTTTTTCTAATGTCCAAAATTTAAAAATTAAAATACTATGAGTGAAAATCAAGAAAAAAAAGGTAAAACAATGAATGAAGTAATTGGGAAAATACTTGGTAATAATGACCAGGTGGGGCTACTAAACAGGGACATTAATAACTTTAATGAGGCTATAGCTACCCTGGAAAAAATAATGAAAAACATTGATGATGAAATTGACAATGGCAGGAAAAAACAATCTCAAGATCTTATTGCTTTTTGGGAGGAGTTCAAAACAACATGTGAAGAAAAATGTAATTTCCTCTATAACGAAAGTAAGGCACTAGTATAACCCTTATCCGGCAGCATTTCCATCGTCACCGTTTTGTCTTGGCATGTTAACCATGTCAATAAATAATCTATTAACCATCAACAACTTATCATTATGAAAAAACTAAACCTACTTCTGCTCTGCGGCATGCTTTGCACCGCAAGCCTTAATGCACAAACGTGGAACATCGGCTTGCCTACTTCCGGTACAACACCTACTTCAGCCGTAACTGCCACCCTAAGTGGAGGAACGCTTACCATCAGTGGAACGGGGGCAATGCGGAATTACGCATGGAATAGCTATACACAGTCATACAATACGCCCTGGTGGAGTGTTCGCACGTCCATTGTTACCGTTGTCATCAATCAAGGCGTGACTACTATCGGAGACCAGGCGTTTAGCAGTTGCACCGGACTAACTTCGGTAACCATTGGCAACGGCGTGACTTCAATCGGAGTGGGTGCGTTTTACTATTGCATCGGACTAACTTCGGTAAACATTCCAAACAGCGTGACTAGAATCGGAGAAAATGCGTTTCGCAACTGCACCGGACTAACTTCGGTAAACATTCCAAACAGCGTGACTTCTATGGGATGGAGTGTGTTTGAAGGTTGCACCGGACTAACTTCGGTAACTATTCCTAACAGCGTGACTTCAATTGGAACGAGGGCGTTTAGCAGTTGCACCGGACTAACTTCGGTAACTATTCCTAACAGCGTGACTGAAATAGGAAGCTATGCGTTTTGGGGTTGCACCGGACTAACTTCGGTAACCATTGGCAACGGCGTGACTTCAATCGGAGTGGGTGCGTTTTACGGTTGCACCGGACTAACTTTGGTAAACATTCCTAACAGCGTGACTACAATCGAAGCCGGTGCGTTTTCCAGTTGCACAGGACTAAAAAAACTTGTCATAGAAGATAGCGAAAGCACATTGATCTTAAGCGGTACAGGAACGTCTTATGCCTTTAACAATGTTTCCATTGATACGCTGTATTTGGGTAGAAACATCAGCAATAATAACCAAAGATTGTTTGGCACAGCACTAAAAAACCTCACTATCGGAAACAGCGTGACGACAATCGGAGACCGGGCGTTTTACGATTGCACCAGCCTAACTTCGGTAAACATTCCCAACAGCGTGACTGAAATAGGAAGCTATGCGTTTTGGGGTTGCACCGGACTAACTTCGGTAACCATTGGCAACGGCGTGGCTGAAATAGGATACGCTGCGTTTGCCTATTGCACAGACCTCACGTCGATAACTATTCCCAACAGCGTAACGACAATCGGAGACTTCGCGTTTTACGATTGCACCGAACTAACTTCGGTAACCTCTTTGAGGAGTAGTCCGCCCTCTCTTGGGAATAACGTATTTCTAAATGTGAACGCGACCTGCTGCCTATACGTGCCGACTAACAGCATTGAGTTGTACCGTAATGCCAATCAGTGGAGCAGTTTCACCTGCATCAATGCCATTCCATCAAACATACGCCCGGATTTAGGCATAGGCACCATGCCCCTACAGGTATACCCGAACCCGGTGGATTATGAATTATGGATTATGAATTATGAATGGAGACTTGGTGATGTCATCGAACTGTTTGATATGACCGGCAAACGCGTCTATTACGGTAACCGGATACCAGTAACCGGTGACCGGTCACCCTATATCATTGATATGTCGGCATTCCAGACGGGGAATTATATTCTGCGGATTGGCAATCGGGTGGCGAAGGTGGTGAAACAATTCTAAAAAATCTATGTTTTGTCTATGTTTTTTGTTTGGATTTGTTGTAATTTTGCGGCGAATTATTAACTAATGGTCTGCAAAAGGAGCGGACGTTAAACCCAAAAAACATGAAAAAAATCACAACAATGACCCTCGCCGCAATCATCTGTGGCATCCTGTTCACAGCCTGCGGAGGCGGAAGCAAAAGCGGACTGAAGAAAAACCAATTCCTTGGTGCATTGCCGGCGATTTATGCCGACTACGAACTAAAGGAAACGTCCTTAAAGGAAAGGGCGAAGAAAGTCGCCAACAGCGGAAGCCTCAAAAAAATGGTTAAGGAGGCACAACGACAAGAGGAGGAATCAACCAAAAATTCCGCCAAATTCGAGGCTGATCGCAAAGCCGAAATCAAAAAGATTGCCGGCAAAACCATTCCGGTTTCATTCAAAACGCCTCTGTGGTACGACATTACCGCAGCAACCCTCGCTGACAACGACGACGGCACTCCTACCATCGTCCTCACTGCGAAAGCCCTCGACGATGTGACCGTTCGCAGTAGCGACGGACCCAATATGTCGAATTTCTACTGCCGTTTCCTCGACAAAAACGGTGCTGTGATTGCTCAAACCGCCGTGATGCTCTACTACCTCACGTGGGGACAAACCAAGACTTTTGCCGCAGGCGATGCCCTAAAAACGTACGAAGGCAAAGACCCGCAGATCTACGTGGATATGAGGGATCCTAAGGGAATGGTCAATTTTGCGAGTTTGGAGTTTGTCTCTTTTGAGGAATACACTAAATAGAGTTTAGATAGTAGATATTAGAGATTAGATACAGAACATGGCAAGGAGGCGACAGCAACATCTAAACTCTAATATCTACACTCTAACTATCTACATTCTAATACCTAAACTTTATGAAAACACTTCACACAACCATATTAACCCTCACCTTGCTGATAGCACTGACCACCGCCTGCACCGACCGCGAGCCTTCAACCACGAAACGTTTCGACTGGGACCTGCGTGGCACGTGGATTTCCAACGATCCGAGTATCTGTTCGGGTATGCTTGTCATTGATTACGACAGAATAACCATTTCGGGATATGAGGAGATCCAAACGCTGTTTTTGGACGATGATGCGAAACTTCCGTTTAGGAATTTTACTAAAAATATCCCTCTGACCGGTTATTCGGACAGCGGTTATATCTATATTATGAATGCCGGTCAACTGCAAGAAGGGATACCTTATACCTATTGGTA
>WRKV01000026.1 GCA_009777915.1 Bacteroidales bacterium
TATCTACATCCCTTTCGTATAGAATGCCGGATAGCAATTTCTCAGATTCACTCAGTTTTTCTCGAACCTTGAGGCGTTCGTACTCCAGCAGACGTTGCTCGATAATCTCTGCACGGTGCGTCTGTACAGCGAAGTAGGTTTGTGCAAAAGCAATTTGTACTTTGCGAGGATCGCCGTTTTGGGCGATTAAATAACAGGCGTAACGGGTCAAAATTAGGTCATCGACCTCTTTGCTTAGATTAGCGCCAACTTCTACGATTTTGTTGACGCCAACAAAATGGGACAGAACGCTTATATTGGCGTTTTTGCAACTCTCTTTTGCTTTGTCAATAGTTTTGCAAAAATTTCGCCATTCAGCGTAGTCCAGAAGTTTCTGTAATTCGCGTGCACTCCAGCATTCCACGCCCTCATAATCGAAAGCCGCAGCCTCGAATTGTTCAAACAGGTGTTTGATTTCGTTTTGTTTCATAGTTGTGAGATTTTTCATAATGTTTTTTTCCTGCAAAATTATAACAAAGACCAACACAAATCCCAAATTTTAAGTTAAAAAGTGTTAAATCTTAAAATCTTTTAACTAAAATCGCTAAACTATTAGAAAAATCAATACGTTCTAAAAACGAAAAATGCACCGAATTTCAATGATTTTTTTTTCGAAATGTTAAAATTGGGGGTGATTACGATTTTTTTTTCAGGAATTGTCAATTTTTTTTCGTATCTTTGCAAAAAATTCAGATGCCATGACAACCGTTACTCTCCACGTTCCATTACAGTTATGAAACGATTTGCTTTCATTGGATTATTGATAGGTTGCTTTCTGCAAGGGTCTGCTCAAACCAGACCGATTGCGGAAACAGAACTCCCTGTGGCTATTTTCGAAGGGTTTGAATTGGCTTATCCCGACCTCCCGCAACGTACGTGGGAACAACGAAACACGCGCTTTGTCGCAACCATAAAATATGAAGACCGAACTGAACTTGCTACTTTTTTGGAAACAGGTGAATGGGCGGAAACCCGCTACGATGTGGATCGTTCAACTCTCCCGGAAAGCATAAATCCATTCATAAACTCTCGTTACAATGCGTATCGTATACAGAGTACTCAATATGTTGAGGAAAATAGCGGCGGTATTTACTATGAAGTTTTGTTGGTACTCCGATCTAACAGAAATCTTTCCACAGAACTTATTTTCGATATGGGCGGAGATATTCAAATGGTGGACGGATTGCCCGTTTACGAAAGTGCAGACGGACATATTGTGGCAAAAGATGACGAAAATAAACGAATCAAACCCGGAATTCAAAGAGAAATTATCGACGAAAATAAAGGTATTCCGGAAATTGTGCTAACGAATTTGAGAAGGCGTTACGGTGCGATTGATAAAATCGAATGGACTAAAACCGACTTGGGTTTTCACCGCGGTGCATTCAGATTTCGTGATGTGAACATTGCTACCGAGTGGGACGATGAAGGCAATCAAGCCTCCGTCATTACGTTTTTTAATAAACGAAATGCCACACATTTGATTCAAAAATTTTTGGACGACAATTATCCAAGAGCCAGATTTATCAGCGGAGAACGTGTGGTTTATGAAACAAGATTTACACGCATGTTTCCCGATTTAGGATTAAGAAGTTATTTTATAGTTGAAATTTCGGATAGACCGAGAGGTGCGAGAGAAACGATATTTTACACCATTTATTTCGACCAAACCGGACAATTGGATATGATTGTTCAAAAAGAAGATTCGACCCAAACCGAATGAAAAAAACTATTATTTTTATAGTCGGATTGATGTGCTTGGGGCTAATGGCTACACCTGTTTTCGCACAACGAGTAGATGCTCAAGGTGCAATAGGAGGATCTATTCCGGGACGCCCCGGTTGGTTCAAGTTTGAACGAAATGTCATCATTTCCTACGGTTCTATCCGAATTCATAGCGACTATGCCGAAGTTAATAATGCCACCAACGATTTTGAAGCCCGCGGAAACCTGCGAATCAGACTTCAAAACGGCGGTATCATTACCGGAAAAACGCTTCGCAATGACCCTCGAAATAATGTGATGATTGTCGATCAAGATGTGATCTTTACCGATAGAGATTCCACCAAACTGTTCACCGATCGAATGATTTACAATCGACAAACGGAAGTTTCTACTTACCATACAGGCGGAAAAATTATCACTGCGGATTCAACGGTGTTGACGTCCCGAATCGGACATATCCACAGTAAAACCAACGCTTTTCACGGCAAAACCGATGTGGTCATTGAAAGTCCGGATTATCTCATTCATACCGATACCATGCAAATGATAGGCGACGTGATTTATTTTTTCAGTGCAACCCATGTTTGGAGCGACAGTAACTATTTGTATTGCGAAAAAGGTTGGTATAATTCCAAAGAAAAAATTGCAAGTTTAACGGATAATGCTTTTATTCAAACGCCCGACAATAAACTGTTTGCCGATAGTATTTACTACGAAATGGATACGGATTTCGGCGAGGCATTTAACAATGTAACGGCGATTGATTCTGCCAACGATATCATTATTCACAGCGATTTTGCACTAAGCAACAGACAACAAGGCGATGCATGGTTTACAAAAAATGCTGTGGCAATCGTGATTAGCGATGGGGATTCTTTGTATCTGCGTGGCGATACTTTGCGAATTGCCTACGACACAAGTACGAATGAAGTGATTCACATGTTGGCTTATTACGATGTTTTATTTTTTCGACATGATATGCAGGGTGCAAGCGATTCAATGGCTTACGTGATGGTGGATTCCATGCTTACCATGTTTGGAAATCCGATTGTTTGGTCGCACAACGATCAACTGACCGGCGATACTATTCAAATTTTGATGACAGATAACAACAGCAGACCTCAACGAATGTACTTGCAGAATAAGGCGTTCATCACATCAAAAGGATATCACGAAGGACATTTCAATCAAGTTAAAGGGTGGAAAATCATTGGATTTTTCAACGACAGTGCGGAGTTAGAAACGATCCGAGTTTTTGAGAATGTAGAAACTGTTTATTTCGTTACGGACGATGCCGACAGTTCGCTGATTGGGATTCTGAAAGTCAACGCCAATGAAATGGAAATCACGCTGGAAGAACAAGTCGTTATTTCCATTAACTATCTTGATCCTGAGGATGGATCCATGTTTCCGGATGCCGAACTACCTTTGGAAGATCGCTATTTAAGAGGTTTTTTGTGGCAAGTCAATCGGCGTCCGATGTCTAAATTTGATATTTGGCCTGATGCACCGCGTTCGCTGTTTGAGGAGCTGCAACTTCTGCAACAGCGAGAATTTGATTAAATTTTATCCTCCGAATTTTTCAAGATATTATACAAAAATTCTTTGGCACGAAAAAGTTTTGCTTTCACGGTACCCACCGGTAAATCTAACTTTTCGGCAATTTCCTCGTAAGAATATTCTTTGTAATATCGCAATTCGATTAAGATGCGATAATGCGGTTTAAGTTTGTCGACAATGGCACGTAAATTTTGATTTTTTTGTTCCTTGATGATCAACATTTCCGGATCAGCGGATAAATCCGCAATTCGCATTTCAAATCCAAATCGTTCCTCTGTGGTATTAATCATCGGACGCTCCAAAGGCACAGGTTTGATACGCTTTTTACGCATATAGTCGATGCAATTATTGGTTGCAATTCGAAACAGCCATGTGCTGAAAGCGTACTCCGGAGAATACGTATGTAAATTGCTAAACGCCTTGCCAAATGCCTCAATCGTCATGTCGTCGGCATCGGCTTCGCAACCGGTCATTTTGATGAGTTTGAAATACAACCGTTCTTTGTAACGATCCATCAACTGAGCATAAGCACGCCGATCACCGTGATGCAGAGCGGCACAAACCAATTCGTAATCCTCGTTGGCTTGTGTGGTTGTGAACGTTGGTGTGTTATTTATCTCCATGTGATACGTTTGGTAAATAATCCAATTAAAATCAAAGCCGGTAATATCGTCAATTTCATTAAGTCAAAAACAGGTATTAGCAATAAAAATCCGCGTTCGTAAAATCTGCCCATCATGTGTTTGAAAACAATCCATTGAATCAGAAATTTCAGTAAAACTATGCCGCCTGCAACCATCAAAAATTCTATAGGCACATTAAATATACTGGTTTCCGGCAAAAATAAACAACCTAAAACGGTAAGCGAAATCATGTAAAACAACGCCATAAACCAATCGTGAATCGCCAAACCTAACCGATTAATCGTTTTGAATTCTCGAATCAAAATACGATGTCTGATTTTTTTGGAAAACCACTCACTAAAACTGACCGTTTCCTGTCCTTTGACAAACGCATTTGCATGAATTTCGATGGTCGTATTGTCGGCTGTAGCGGCTTTGTTCACAAACATATCCTCATCGCCGGTGTTGACATTGTAGTATCGCGCAATGCTGTCTTTGGTTTCGTAAAACAACGAACGATCGAAAGCCAAATTTCGGTTATCCGCAGTAAATGCTTGCCCCGAAATGGCTGCACGTAAAAAACGCAAGGCATAAGAAAATGTATCAAAACGAACGAATGCGTTGAATAGCGAGGTTTTCGATGCTAAGGTATGGTATCCAAGTACGATTTTTTTGTTGCCCGACAAAGTTTTCGACATGTGCAGAATCCAATCCGGAGAGGCAGGACGCGTGATGATTTCAGATAAAAGAATGCGATCATAGGTCGCAGATTTTATGCCAACAGATTCGGCAAACTTGTGACTGACAAAGAAATTGGTCGACCATTCAAAACTGACAACTTTCAAATTCGGATATAGTTTTTCAAACTCATTGATAATATAAACCAAATCTTTGTCGGAGTCGTCAATCACAATAACCACCTCGAAATTGGCATAATTTTGATCTAAGAAAAACGGCAGATTTTGACGCAATTGTTCGTGTTCGTTTCGTGTGGCAATAACCACCGAAATAGGTTGCTGATCCGTTGAATCCAACGATTGTTTACTCGGTTTAACTTTCAAAAGTCGAAAATAACTGATGCACAAAGCAACTGCACAAACAAACAGAATTCCTACTAAAATCGAGGCAAACAGATTATGTTCCAAAAGTTCTAATATCATAAAAATACAATTATATGACTGCAAAATTACCGATTTTTCAAAAATTTTTCGTACCTTTGTCAATTATTTTATTAACATAACATTGTTTGTTACTGCAAATTCTATGAATTTTCAACTTATTCATACCGATACCAAAACGTCTGCACGTGCCGGAAAGATTACGTCCGACCATGGCGAAATTCTAACGCCGATTTTTATGCCTGTTGGTACGGTCGGTAGCGTGAAAGGCTTGCATTTACAGCATCTCACAGAGGATGTCAAAGCACAAATTATTTTGGGAAACACCTATCATTTGTATCTCCGTCCGGGATTGGACGTGCTCGAAAATGCAGGCGGATTGCACCGATTCAACGGTTGGAACAAACCGATTTTGACGGATAGTGGCGGTTATCAAGTGTTTTCACTCGAAGGAACTCGAAAAATCACGGAAGAGGGTGTGATATTCAGTTCACATATCGATGGCTCGCGACATTTGTTTACTCCCGAACGTGTGATGGACATACAACGCACGATTGGTGCGGATATCATCATGGCTTTCGACGAATGTACGCCTTACCCTTGCGAGTATGATTACGCCAAAAAATCCATGGATATGACGCATCGTTGGTTGGACAGATGCTTGGCTCAATTCTCACAAACCGAGCCAAAATACGGCTATTCGCAAAGTTTGTTCCCTATTGTTCAAGGTAGTGTTTACAAAGATTTACGCATCGCTTCCGCAGAAAAAATCGCAAGTTGCCATTGCGATGGAAACGCTATAGGTGGCTTGTCCGTAGGAGAACCCATCGAGATGATGTACGAAATGACGGAATTGGTTTGCGGAATTTTACCGAAAGAAAAACCGCGATACCTCATGGGCGTAGGAACTCCGGCGAATATCTTAGAGTGCATCGCCTTAGGCATTGATATGTTCGATTGTGTGATGCCTACGCGAAACGGGCGAAACGGCATGCTTTTTACCAAAAACGGCATTCTCAACATGAGAAACGAAAAATGGAAAAACGATTTTTCGCCGATTGAAGAAGATGGAGCAAGCATCGTCGATACCCTGTACAGCAAAGCCTATCTGCGACATTTGTTCCAAGCAGGCGAAATGTTAGCCCCGATGATTGCAAGTTTACACAATTTGGCATTTTATTTATGGCTCGTCAAAGAGGCTCGAAATCACATTATTGCAGGCGATTTTTTGACATGGAAAACAACTATGGTCGAAAAAATTTCACAACGACTGTAACTTTTGGGTAACCCACTTCGTCCTATACATAAAAACCGGCAAAATTAATGACCGTAAACGACTATAACAACTGCGTAAACCAATTTTCTGATGGTGTGTATCGGTTTGTACTTAAACACATTAAGTGCAGCGACAGGGCTTCGGACATCGTGCAGGACGCATTTGTGAAAATGTGGGAAAAAGTGGAAACCATCAGTTTCGAGAAAGCAAAATCTTATTTGTTCACGGCAGCACATCACACGTTGATTGATGAGATTCGAAAAACGCAGATCCACCAACGATTTGTGGTTACACAACCAACGGAACATCAGCATGAAAACACACAGTACAGCGATATTTACGAAGTTTTGAATCAAGCGTTGGAACTTCTGCCCGCCGACCAAAAATCCGTGTTGATGCTGAGAGATTACGAAGGATACAGTTACGAGGAAATCGCCGAAATCACCGGATTAAACGAATCGCAAGTCAAAGTATACATATTCAGAGCACGCACCTTTTTGAAAAAACATTTAGTCAGTATAGAGCATTTGATATAATAATCCCGCAGGGACATCACATACATCCCAAACCAAAATTGCAATGAACATAAACCACCATAACTACGAATCTATCCTAATCGACTACTTGGACGGCACATTGTCCGAACAAGAATGTTTCGAGGTAGACTTGTTTTTGCAAGAAAATCCTGAAATTGCCGAGCAATTCAGCGATGTCGAAAATATGATTTTAGGCTCGAATGAGGATATTGTTTTCGATAAAAAAGATGAATTATCCATGATTGCTCTCCCGAATTCGGAGTTTGAACAATGGGAACATACGCATCCGAAACTTCCTCAACAACTCATTTCTTATCCGCACAAACAAAAATTATTGAAACCGGAAATCCGCCGTATCCCGCAATGGACGTACTATGCAGCGGCAGCGTGTTTAGCGATTGCCTTTTGGTTTTTTAAGCCAAATTTTGAATCCGAAAGTTTAGAACCGACACAAATTGCGGTTTTGCCGGCGATTGCGGACGAAATCGAGCATGAACCATTGAGAACGGCACAACCCTCAACGCCGTTAATGGAGCATGAAAATCTCTTAATTGCGGATAGAAAAACATCCGAGATACAAAGTACGAAATACGAGGAAAAACTTGACAATCCAACCATCTCGAACCTCGAACCCGATAGAGAATTTTTTGCCATCGCAACGATAATACCCATATCCGTTTCTATGAGCGAGGACAGGTCTCAACTGCATTCCGTTCCGCTCGACATGGCGACGACTCCTTTTGTTGAGGAGGAAAATTTACAAATTTCTCGTCGTGAGCAAATCGAAATCGCACTGAATGATAGGGTTGTGGCTCCTTTGAAAAACACCATTCACAACGTGGTTCGACAATTTTATGTGAGAAAAAATGATGTGGAAATGTTTTTGGACGAGCGTGATATTCCGATATTTTTTGCACAACGATAATTTTTTTTCAATCTTGTGTAACTTTCTGAGATCGCAGTTCGTCATACTATCAAAACAATAAAAATTTTAATGTTATGAAAAAAATTATTTTAACTACCGCCGCGTTTGTTTTCTTGACAAACTTTTTATCTGCAGAGACCCGCACGTTAAATTTGGGAGAATTTACCAAAATCGCAGTTCACAACAC
The DNA here is from genome assembly GCA_009777915.1 of Bacteroidales bacterium. Lineage (GTDB taxonomy): Bacteria > Bacteroidota > Bacteroidia > Bacteroidales > P3 > WRKV01. The sequence goes on from WRKV01000026.1 coordinate 7,990, forward strand.
TTTCAGCGTTATCTTAGTGCCATCGGACAACCATGAAATTGTCGCTGCTGAGAATTTAGTCCTTCCGGAAAAACTGACCCTCGCAGACGTTGTTACTGTGAAAGAGGGCACGCTAACCATTACCATGCCGTCTTCCCAAAGAAACAACAGAGGACGAAACAATGAGCCCAAAGGCGACATCATCGTTCATTTCAAATCTTTGAATGAATTGGTGTTGGCCCCTGCGGTAAACGTGAAGTCTGAAGGGACTATCGAAACGGCACAACTCCGATTGGTTCTCTCCGGTGCGAGTAATGCAAAACTTGATGTCGTTGCCGATCAGATCACCTCAATTGTGAGCGGAGCGTCGGATCTAACCCTTTCGGGAATAACAGGAAACCACGATCTGACGGTTTCCGGTGCATCCAGTGCAAAGGTGAGAGACCTTAGCGTTCAACAGACTTCTGTTCGTCTTGCCGGTGCATCTAACGCAGACGTTACAACTCAAAACATGACAGGCTCGGTTTCCGGACCAAGCACATTACGCCACAATTCCGACGCACAGGGAAACGTATCCCGAAGTGCAGGTGCAACGGTTACAAGACATAGCGGAAGTGTATCTCAAAACACTTCGCAAAATTCGTCTTCGGGTATGACCATTACCGAAGATGGAATTACCATGCCGGGCGGGATTACTATCACTGAGGATGGAATTACCATACCGGGTGGGATTACTATTACTGAGGATGGAATTACCATGCCGGGAGTTAGCATTACCGAAAGAGGAGTTGTGGTAGAAAGTACGAACGGAGCGAAAGAATTTGCGGTTTCTACCGGCACAGGCGGAGTTAAAGTGACTAAAAATTCAAAAAAATCCAAAAAGTTCAATCCCGTTTTCGGATTTCTTGATCTCGGACTCAACGGCTACGAAAAAGATTTCTTTCGAGGCAACCTGCCTACAGACTATGAAAACATGCGACTTTCGCTAAGTTCCTCGTTCGTGCTAAATTTGAATGTGATCCAATACGGCATTCGTTTGGGACGTAGCGATTTCGGCATTGCCACAAGTCTTGGCGTTGGTTGGAACAACTACAAATTCCTCGAAAAGGATATGATTCCGGGTAAACTACACAGTTCGGATGCACAAGACAGAAGGTTTGTTATTGCTCCCTACGATGGACTTGAGGCCAGAGATTTTAGAAAAAGTAGAATCCAATCCTCGTGGTTGAAAGTTCCGCTTGCCCTGCAATACAATCAGCGTAAAGGTTTTAATGCGTCGGTAGGCATTGTAAGCAGTGTGAAACTTGGCTCGAGTAGTAAGCAGGTTTATACCGAAGGGGGTAGTAAAAAACAGCGTCACAAAGTCAGCGATGATTTTTACCTTGCCGGTTTTCGTGCCGATGCGGAAGTGCGTGTGGGTTACAAGCAAGTGAGTGCGTTTGCAACCTATAGTTTGACCAAGATGTTTGTAAAAGATAAAGGTCCGGATTTGGCGATGTTTTCGTTTGGATTGTCGTTTTTTCCGTATGACGCATTTTGATTTGTGAAGTTGGTTTTGTTGTTGGGGCGAGGGGAAACCTTCGCCCCTTTTTTTTTAATTTTTCAAAAAAAAATTTTGTCATGTCAAAAATTATTTGTAACTTTGCACCACCAGTACCCGCCAAGCCTCTTTACAATGCTCAAATCGGCGGGGCGTTTTTTTTAAGCACTATGAAAACAAACTACAACAAACCCTGCACACTCCCGCAAGACTTAATCCCTTTGTTAAAAGGCAGAGGATTGACCATTGCCGACGAACAAAAAGCCGTCAACTACCTCACAAATATCGGATATTTCCGATTAAGTGCGTATTGTTTCCCACTACTCAAAGACCCAAAATCCGACCATATCTACAAACCAAACGCCACGTTCGATTTGGTTATGAACATGTTCGTTTCGACCGAAAACTGCGGATTTTACTATTCAATGAAATTGAAAAAATCGAAGTAGCAATCCGTAGTGCGATGAATAATTTAATCAGCAGCGAATTGAACGATATTTTTTGGGTAACAAATCCCACAAACTTCATAGATTTTTCCACGTTCGAGAAAACAACAAATTTTATCAAATCCGAAATAAGCAAATCAAAAGAGGAGTTTATCGTTCATTTCGGCAGCAAATATTCAAATCCGTTTCCACCCGTTTGGATGATTAACGAAGTCGTGTCATTTGGCATATTATGTACGATATTCAACAATCTGAAATATCGTTCAGCACAAAAGAAAGTAGCGAGTTATTTCGGACTTTCCGTTCCTGTGTTTTCGTCATGGATTGTATTGCTGACCAACTTGAGAAATATATGCGGACACCACAGCCGAACATGGAATAGAGAAATCCCACTAATTCCTGCACCGCTCAAATCACCTGCATTCCCTTGGATTGACGAAACCACAACAGACCCTCGGCGTGTTTATTATCGCATTTGTATCATCAAATATCTACTCACAACCGTTTCGCCAAACAATACATTTACTCAAAAACTGAAAGACCTGTTTGCGGCATACCCAACTATCAACACAAAAGCAATGGGTTTTCCCGTCGATTGGCAAAATGAACCGCTTTGGCAGTAATATACATCATTATATGTCATTATCAACTTACAAGAAAGCGTTGTTTCGGGTAGAGGAAACTAATCCTAAATTTGACTTTCCTGCTTGGACATTCCAACAAGTAAAAAAGCCAGATCGAGACATTCCTAATTTTACTTTTTACAACAAAAGCGTTAGCTTAGGAATATTAGATGTTCCAACAGAAAAAATTGTTGGTACAGATCACGATGCCTATAATAAGCTTAATTACAATTGGCTTTTCATGTTAGGTAATCTAGAACGCTATAAAAAGACACCTTATGAAAATATAGAAAAATTTGCAAAAGGTGAATACGGTGTAATCGCTCATTATGCCAAATATGGTGAAGAATATTACTGTTTCCAAGAAGCCAATCATCGCACATGTTTAGCAAAATTTAGTGATATTAAGAGCATTAAAGCTGAAGTAACTGAATTCATATTTGATAGCGATAATTTCAAGTACCATACATGTCTTAAAAAATTGGGTTTTTCTATAGAAAAAGACAAGCCTGAGTGGCTTTTAGGGCTTAGTAATGGAAAGTTTGCAATAGTCAATGATGACTTGATTGACCCTTTCATACAATATCTTCAAAAATATAAAATTAGCACTCTGTCATCAATAGCGTACAAAATAAAAAGATATTTTACAAAAGAACAGCCCCTGTATAGATTTGAAACTAAAGAACATATAAAAGATTTGTGTTGGGAAATTATTTTTTATCAACAAAAATTTGGAAGAGTTTAGAACAATTGACGGCTCATTTTTTTAAGTTATTATCAATTTATAAGGACGCATTATAACCACAAAAAAAAGATATGCAAGAACACCACATCTGGATGGCTTTCGCACTGACCACCATCGCCGGTCTTGCTACGGGCATAGGCAGTTTGATTGCGTTGATAGCCAAGCGCACCAACACCAAATTTCTGTGTGCATCGCTGGGGTTCTCGGCGGGAGTGATGCTCTACGTGTCGTTTATGGAGTTGATGCCCGAAGCCAGGTCGGAACTCACGCAACACCTCGGAAATAAAGCAGGAACACTGACCCTGCTGCTCGCTTTTTTCGGAGGAATGGGGCTGATTACACTGATTGATTTTCTGATACCGGAACACAACAATCCCCACGAATTGCAAGGCATAGAGGACATGAGCAAATCCGACAGCCGACAGAAATCGTTACATCGCACAGGTATGATTGTTGCGCTGTCGCTTGCCATCCACAATTTTCCCGAAGGTATTGCCGCATTCTCTTCTGCGATGACCGGCGACCTTTCGGTGGCGATACCCATTACCATTGCGATTGCCATACACAATATCCCCGAAGGCATTGCCGTGTCGGTGCCCATATATCACACCACAGGCAACAAACGAAAAGCATTCTGGCTATCGTTTCTATCGGGACTGGCAGAGCCGTTGGGTGCAGTGATTGCCTTCCTTTTCCTGATGCCGCTTTGGTCGCCATTGGTGAATGGAATCGTGTTGGCAGCCGTAGCGGGAATTATGGTCTATATTTCGTTGGACGAACTTTTGCCCACAGCGGAAAAATACGGCGAACACCATATCTCCATTTCGGGGCTTATTGCGGGGATGGTGGTGATGGCGGCGAGTTTGTTTTTGTTTGTGGGATAAAACAAATTATTAATGCACATCTTTCGTTGTAATGATCACCACACCATGAGCAGCCCTCTCGCCATAGGATGCAACGGATGCGGCATCTTTCAGTACGGTTACGGATTTGATGTGGCTGGGGTCGAGCTCGCGAAAGGCTTGCGGGGAAATCTCGTTGCCGTCCAAAAGATACAGCGGTTGTTCTGTGGCATTGAGGAGATTGTGTAGGTTAGGCTCTGTTGTTTGTTGTGGCGATGCGTTGTTGCTTTCGGCTCCCGCTGTAGAGCTTGGTACATTTTCGCCCGCGAGCGTGAATCGGACAGGCATCACAAATTGCACGCGGACAGCCTTGCCCCCGTGCCTTCCGGGAATCCATTGCGGCATACTTTCTACAATGCGAATCACCTCATCATCACAACCGGCACCAATGCCACGAACAATGTGAATGTTGGAAAGCTTGCCATCCGTCTCAACCACGAACGACACAAAGACCGTCCCCTGAACACCGCGACTGCGTGCCTCTGCAGGGTATCGGACGTTGTCCTGCAAAAACTTTATTCGTGCCTCGTCGCCTCCGGGAAATGTGGGTGGCACATCAACAGTAATGTGAATTTTTTCGAGCGTATCGGTCGCTTGTGGCACGGTTTTTGCTGTTGCAGCAGCAGGAAAAGGTTCTGTCGAGGTATCGCCTCGAATCCACGCCCTGAGGTCATCCGGTGTCATTTGCACCATACTCTCGTTCCTGACAATCAAGTTAGAGTTTTTTGTATATACAAAAAACTCACGCTCCTGAATGCGTTCATCGACAGGAACATTGGGATCTAATACCATAATCACGATGTTGTCTGCATCGTAAAATTCGCAGTAACCCCTAAGTTGTTCCTTTGTTACGCCTTTAGAGGAGATGAGAGGGTCTTGAGGAGAAGTACGCATTATCAGCATTTTCTCTGCGAACACGGTTTCGCAAAGTCCCTCGTCTTTCAAAAGGGTGGGTTTCGCCTCGCAAGAAAACCATAAGGTCAGTGCGAAGGCAACAGGGATGAACACCAAATACCGAGCTTGGCTCAGCATTTTGGCCGGTTTGGATAATTGCATCATGATTCTGTTTTTTAAGGATGAGTAATGAAATGAATGTACTAATATCGGCTGTTTGCTGACGATTTTTTGTAATAGCAGGGCGAAGTATTGTTCGGGATTAGCGTTGTTTTTCAGAGCACCGCGATCGGCAAGATACTCGTGATTCAAGCGCATTTCGCGTTTCAACAGCCAGACAAACGGATTGAAAAACTGCACGGCACAAACCACTTCCATTAGCATCAAGTCTAAGCTGTGTCGCTGTTTCACATGTACTTGCTCGTGGCGTAGCACCAGGTCTTTTTCGCTTCCGCGATACCACGGTTCAGGAATAAAGATCCATCGAAAGAACGAGAATGCTGTCGGGATATTTGCACCTAAAATTATAGTTGCATCTCCCGTTTTCACATGCTTACACTTTCGTGAAAATGCTGCTAATCGTATTATACCAAACAACAAACGACCGACTAATACCATAGTTATAATACCATAGATCCACCCTATGATACCAAACACTTGTAGAGATGGGGCACGCCCTGTCTCTACCGCGGTCGCCACCAAATTCCCCTCTCCCACAATCGTAAAAACAGGCAGCATCAACCCCGAAACCACCCTCTGGTATATCCCTCCAATCTCGCTTGTAGCAACGCTTGCAGAGATTTGGAAATTCAAAAACGGCAGCAGCATCGCAAATCCCAGAAAACCCAAGATCAGAAACCTTCGACTTTGGAGATGTGTGTCGTTCCTAACCAGCCCCTTGTAGAGCAGGTAGAACAGTGCCAAAGTTGCACCGGACGGGAGCATATAGGTGCTCCACCATTCCGCAGAAAAGAGTGTGTTCATGGCGTTTTATCTTTTTTTGGTTTTGCGTTTCAATGTGTGGAGGAGGTTGGTGATTTCCTCTATTTCCTTCGGTCTGAGTTTGCCCTCCTCTACGAAAAAATTCACTAATCCTGCGAAGGAATTCTGAAAATATGCGTTGCTCAAGCGATTCAGCGAGTTCGACAAGTACTGCGATTGCGACACTCGCGGAAAATACAGATGTGCTGTTCCAAACTTGCGATGCTCTACAAAGCCCTTTCTTTCTAAGATTCGGACAACGGTTGATACGGTGTTGTACGCCGGTTTTGGTTCAGGCATAGCCTCTAAAAGTTCATTAACCAACGCACGCTTTTTCTCCCAAAGCAACCGCATGATCTGTTCTTCCGCTCGGGTTAGGGTCAAGGACTCATCAAAAAGTTTTGTTCTTGTGTTTTTTCTCATGACTATAAAGTATTAAAGTTTCACGGTGCAAAGATACAACTAATTTTTTAGTTATGCAACTATTTTTTTAGTTTTTTAACGAAAATTTTAGTTAAAGATGCTATTTTGATAGTATATTTCAAAAAAAAGTCGTAATTTTTCGAAAAAAAATTTGGTCATGTCAAAAATTATTTGTAACTTTGCAGTGTGTTAGTTTACTAATACACTATATAATAACCCATAAAACATAATAAAATGATTAAAATTCAAGACCTTAACTTCCATTACAAAGCCAGTCAACCGATTTATTCGGGTTTGAATATGGAGTTGCATCGTGGCAATATCTATGGCTTATTGGGCGAAAACGGCGTAGGGAAGACCACGCTGTTAAAATTAATTTCGGGATTATTATTCCCGACCACCGGACATTGTTCGACTTTCGATTTCGAAGCGAAAAAACGCTATCCGGAAATGCTGGAAAAAATTTATTTTATTCCGGAAGTTTACACCTTACCCAAAATTAAGATGAGCGAATACGTGAATTTATACGCTTCGTTTTATCCGAAATTTGATTATCAAAAATTGAACGAGTATGTTGACGTATTCGGACTTTCTCAAACCAAAAAATTATCTGAATTTTCGCACGGTCAACAAAAAAAATGGTTGATCGCCTTTGGCTTGGCAACCAACACCGAATTGCTGTTGATGGACGAACCTACGAATGGTCTGGATATCCCATCAAAAAGCTTGTTCCGCCAACTTTTAGTTGAGGCGATGAACGACCAAAAAACCGTGATTATTTCCACACATCAAGTTCGTGATTTGGAAAATTTGATTGATCCGATTATTATTTTGGAACACAATCAAGTGCTTTTGAATAATTCGATAGACGAAATTTCACAAAAACTGAAATTCGTTTTGAACGAAAAATCGTCGGACGTCACGCTGTATGCCGAACCTGCTGTGGGCGGCGTTTGGTGCGTAGAACCCAACACCGACGGCATCGAAAGCAAGGTCAATATCGAATTATTATTCAATGCCGCCATCCTCAATAAAGAGTTGTTCAAAAAATTATTCATTCAAAACTAAATCATCATGAAAAATACCTTTGATATATCCCGTTTTGGCAAATTTTTTGCTATGGAATTTCGCTTGTTTAGAAACATTATTCTTATTTTGTTAGGAGTTACTTTCCTCGACTTAACTATTTCGATGGCAACTTTTTCCAATACTTATGGAATGCTTGTAGACGCACAAACAACGACTGCCGACATTACCACTGAAATGGAAATGGACGGAACGGAACCGATCACGCTGTCTAATCTGCCCAACCTTAGCCGTGCCACTGACCATGCCTTTGAAATGGCAAAATTAGGTGTAAATCCGTTTCGCTTTGGCGGTGCGTTTGGTTTTTTTATGTTGATTTTGCCATTTTTATTTTACAATTTTGTGTACCACCCAACCAAAAGTTTAACCTATTCGATGTTGCCCGCATCTTGGCTTGAAAAATTTATGTCTGCATGGACCATGTGTGTGATTGCTGTTCCGATATTGCTTTTCGCTTTCTCGCTATTAGTCGCATTTGTAGGCGAATTAGTCGGTGCACAAATCAGTTGGCATGCTCTAAATTTGAAAGATTTTTTTAATGGGTTTTATGTGCCGACCATCGGTGCTCAAGCGGTTGCATTTTGGGGTGTGTTTTGGTTTAGAAACAAGAAGGCTCAAAAAACAATTTTAACTATGGTCATTTTTGTAATTGCGATGATTTTTCTCCTTAGTTATTATCGAGATAATCTATATTTTTTAGAAAAAATGGCAGATATAAGTCGTTCTGCCGCCATGCTGTTTGCTTATCTGCTAATGGTCGTGCTTTGGGGACTTGCACTCATCAAATATCCACGTACTCAAATCTAAAATGCCATGACTTACAAAACAGACAAGCCGATTTATTTGCAAATTGCCAATTACTTGTGTGAGCGGATTTTGCAGGGCATTTGGAAAGCCGACGAACGGATTCCGTCCGTTCGAGAATTGAGTGTAACGTTATCGGTCAATCCGAATACGATTGTAAAATCCCTCGAATTTTTGGAAAACAGACAGATTATTTTTCAAAAGCGTGGCATTGGTTACTTTGTTGAAAGTGCCGGATTGCAACGCATTCGCGAGATGTACAAGATTGAATTTTTCAATGAAGACCTGCCTAATCTTTTTAAGAAGATGCAGTGGTTGGGGGTTTCTCTCGAAGAGATTCGAAAAAAACATGAGGCATATTCGTAAATTTTTCGTATCTTTGCACTACGAAATTTTTCGTTACGAAATTTTTCGTAATGACAAAACACATTAAATCATCATATTATGAAAAATTCTTTCAAATACGGCTCAATAGTAGAGGGCAATTTCTTCACCAATCGCGCAGAGGATCTGGTGAAAGCAACGCAAGTTATTCAAAGTTCCAACCACTTAATTTTGATTAGTCCGCGACGCTACGGAAAGACCAGTTTAATCAACAAGGCAATCGCTCCTCTCAACCGACCAACCATCTTCCTAAACCTGCAACTGGTAACGTCTGTAGCGGACTTCGCAACCGAACTGCTCAAGCGTGTATTCGCACTTTATCCGATGGAAAAAGCCAAGCAGATTCTGAAAAATTTTCGGATTGTTCCAACCATTTCGTTCAATCCAATATCGAATGCGATTGACATTAGTTTCGCTCCAACAGCGCCGGCAAAGCCTATTTTGGAGGATGTCTTCGCCCTCATCGATACCTTAGGCAAAAAGCAAAAAAGGCTCATTGTTGTGTTCGATGAATTTCAGGAAATTCGAGCCATCGACAAGTCGTTGGACAAGCATCTGCGCTCCATCATCCAACACCATCAAAATGTCAACTACGTGTTTATGGGCAGCCAGGAATCGCTGATGCAGGATATTTTTGAGCGTAAGAAATCGCCGTTTTATCACTTCGGTGTGTTGCAAACATTGGATGTTATTCCGTATGCGGACTTTGAAAAATTTTTGACCAAAGGATTTTCATCGGTTCATAAACCATCGGCAGCCTCTCTTGCAAAGAACATTCTTTCGTTCACAAGGCAGCACCCCTACTATACGCAAATGTTGGCGTTTCACTATTTCAATGCACTTTGTCGCAAAAAAAGTTCGACCATGCAAGACGTTATTTCTTCCATCATCCGCGAACACGATATGGACTACGAACGCCTTTGGATGGGTTTAAACCGCAAAGACCGCGAATTGATTTTGGAACTCATCCTCATCGAAAAACAGTTGAAAAACACCGCCAACAGCCATATCCCAACCAGCACGCGTTACAGTGCCTACAAGCGTTTGCTGCAAAAAGGGTTTCTCATTCAAACCAAGGAGGGCTACAGGATCGAAGACCCATTCTTTGCGGAATGGATTATGAATAAACGTAAACCTTAAAAAATCAACCCGCCTTGTAACTTTTCACACCATCACTTCGTCTTATATAAAAACCAACCAATATAAACCCAAAACATGAAAAAAATTCTTTTATTCTCAACGGCGATGTTTCTTGCTTTTTCAATGAACAGTCAAGACATCGTCGGCACGTGGAACGGCACGACAGGCTTTCTGCGAGGTCGGTTGTTTGATGCACAAACGAGAGAGCCTTTGATGTTTTCGACTGTTGCATTGTTGAACGTCGCAGACAGCAGTCTGGTAACCGGTGTAACGACCGATGAAGACGGACGTTTTTTGCTGGAAAAACTGAGTGATGGCGAGTATCACTTGCGAATCACAAATATCGGTTATCATTCCTATGTTAGCGATGTGATTGAGTTGAGACGAGGCAACAACCGTTTGGATTTAGGTTCGTTTTTTATCAATCCAAGTACATCGCAACTCACAGGTGTAGAGATTGTTGCAGCACGTCCTGTTCTCGAACAGCAAGCCGGAAAATTGGTCTTTAATGTAGCGGAATCCACCACGAGCATTGGCGACAATGCGTTGGAAACTTTGAAAAAATTTCCGGGTGTTCAAGTCGATAACGACGACAACATTTCCTTGAATGGCAATTCGAGTGTGCTGGTAATGCTTGATGGTCGCCCGACACAAATGTCCGGAACGCAGTTGGCGAATTTGTTGAAAAGTCTGCCATCGTCGGACATTGATAGAATCGAAGCCATTGACAATCCGCCCGCAAGATACGATGCAGAAGGGATTGGTGGAATTTTGAATATCCGAACCAAACGCACTCGCATGATGGGTTATAGCGGTACGGTTCATGCAGGTTTTCGATATCATAGAGAATTTCAGCACGACGAGGGATTTGATTTGAATTTCAGAACGCATAAATTTACGGTGTTTGCAAATTTGAATTATGGTACTTACAACAATCCGGCAGGTTCTACCGGATATACCAAATATCCGGACGGCTCTCGTTGGGTAGTTAATAAAGGAGAAGGTGAAGATTGGGGTATCCATCAAAAAAATCAATTTATATCCGGAAGAGCCGGGTTTGATTATCATATCAACAGACGAAATATCTTGTCGCTTTCTTATCGACTTCAAGATGGTGGCAACAACGTTACGTTTAATAGCAAAACCCGAATGTTTACGCCGAATAACATCATTTCCGAATCGTTTAGTCAAGGATTAACCGGAAACAATAATTGGGGCAATCAAAATCTAAATTTGAATTATCAAAACATTTTTGATTCGGTAAATAATCGTCAGTTTTTTATTGATGCCAGCTGGGTGAGAAATGGTTTTTCCGGAGGTGGAAATAATGAACTTCTTTATTTTTCAGGTGATTTTACGAAAGATACTACTCAAATTGATCGATACAATCTTGAGGCAAAATTGCCATCTAACATCTTTTCCATCAAAGCCGATTTGGAATATCCGTTGAACAAAGAAACCAAAATCGAAACGGGCATCAAACACAGTTACGTAAACAATGATAACAGTCAAGCCTATTTCAACGATGATACTGTTCCCAATTTGGACATGACATTTCGTTATGTTTACACCGAAAATATCTCATCTTTTTACGGTATGATTAATCATGTATTTTCTCCAAAAACGAGTGTGGAAGTGGGATTGAGAGGGGAATATACGGCATGGAAAGGCAATAATAAAACCAGCAAACAGATTAATACCGGCGATTATTTCGGCTTGTTTCCATCGTTGAATGCCAATCAAAAATTGACTGAAAAAACCGGACTTAATTTTTCGTACAGTTATCGGTTGAGACGCCCGAATTATACGGATTTGAATCCAATCCTGATCAGAAATATGGCGTATGAATTCTTTTCCGGAAATCCGAATTTGAGTCCGGAGTATTCGCATATTTTCAGATTGGCTTACACGTACAATCATGCTCCAATCGTTCGATTGTCTTACGCACGCAGCGATGATGAAATTCGCAGTGTTCCGCATTATGTGGGCGACACCGTATTTAATCGACCCGAAAATCTCGGACAAAATGATGCGGTTAGTTTGCAGTTGATGTTTCAACATACGTTTTTTGCTAAATGGCGTTTGTTGGTAACCGGTGGCGGCGAATATTCCAAAACACATTTCAAATACAATGACGTTGCCGAAACCAGAGAATTTTTTCGAGCAACTTATTATATCTCCAATGATATCACGCTTTCGCGAACGATGAGTTTAGACATCAACAGTTGGGGGCAGTTTCCGCAAAAAAGACTGTTTACCACCCATGCCGGATTATATTCGGTTAATATGGGCATTCGAAAAAGTTTTTTTGATCGAAAACTGACGGCAACACTAAGTTTGAATGATATTTTCAACACCGCCAACAAATGGACGAACGACACCAAAGTACCTGCCGGAGAGGGTATGATTATGCACAGTTACAATGAAAATTATTGGACCAGTCGTTCGATTTCATTTCGATTGAGTTACCGTTTTGGAAAGGGCAATGTTCAAACTCGCCGTATGCGCGATGCTGCAAGCGAAGAGGCCGGTCGTATGAGTAGTGGAGGAGACGGCGGTCAAGGCGGCGGAATGGGACAATAGTGGATGGTAGGGGCGTGTGTGGTTACATGCTTTTCCAAGCAATCCTCCGATACTCCGCCGGAGGCAACCCATAATAACTGCTGAACTGCCTGTAAAACGTAGCCCGTGAGACAAACCCACACATCTCGGAAATCACCTCAATCGGCGTTTCTGCCGAACCCTCGAGCAACTGCCGTGCCTTGTCCATACGGGTGCTGTTGAGATAGTCGAGCAGAGTTTTTCCGGTCACATTTTTAACCGCAGTGAACAGTGCTGCACGGTGTGTGCCTAAGTGCAACGCCAATTCGTTCGACTCAAGGTCATGCTTGTCGAACATGCGGTCTTGCAGCAAGTATTCACGGAGGTTGGCAACCAAATTTTGGTCGTGTTCGCTGGGTGCATCGGGCAGGTCTGAGCCATCCGGTGGATGGGTTGCGTCCGTTGCCGTTGCGCCTTTGAGTAGGGCTTTGGTGCGTTCCAATTCTTCCGCAAGGTGGTCTTGTTCTTTGATTTGCCGGTACAGTCCGCGGTTTTTCTCCATGATCCTGCGTCTATTCCACACAATCAGCCCCACAATCACCATCAAACCCAAGCAGGCAAACGCCAATGCCGTGATCAGAAGTCGTTGCCGATCGGCTCGTGCTTTTTGGCGATCGGCTTCCATTTGGATTTGGTCAAGTTCGTGAATGGAGCGCAGTTCGTTGATTTGCGAATAAAACTGTTCCTTGTTGAGCGAGTCCTGTTTTTGCATGATTTGGCTTTGCAAAAGGAAGGCATTTCGGAAGTCGCCCTTTTCGGAATAGGCACGTGCCATGCTTCGTTTGGTTGCCAATATGTTGATGTCGATCTGTTCTTTTTCGTTGTAGTCTAACAGTTTTTGGAGATGTTCCAACGCCCTGTTGTAGTCGCTCGTAGCGATGTAATATGTGCCGTACATATCGTGGATTGAGGCGTGAAGTAACTCATCTCGCCATCGCGAATCATACACCTCCTCAGCCTTTCGGATCGCTTGCATAGACAGGTTTTGTAGAGACGTGGCATGCCGTGTCTCTACAGTCAACATCGCTAATTCGGCGTAAGCCACAGCACTCAAAAATTCTTTGTAAAAACGATACGTATCGAAATCGAAGTTCGGATGAATATCCTGCAAAAAAATTATTTCCACACCCATACTATCTGCATAACGCAAGGATTGCTGCCAATCCTCCAGATGGCGGAACATCCACGTAGCAAAGAAATAATTGTTGAGAATCGTCAGCGATTTCGGGTCGCGATTTTGCAACAGCCTCTCGTTACTCTCCAAAAAGTATTGAGCAGCCTGATCAAATTGTCGCAAATCGTAGTAAATATCGCCGATTGCACCCAAAAACACACCCATAGAGATATTGTCGTCACGGGTTTTTGCCTCCTCGTAGGCTTCCTTTGCAATGTTCAAAGCCGTAAGCACTCGGCTATCTTTGGCATGGCGACGAATGATTTGGCGTTGCGTATACGCCATATAATCGTAAATTTGGTGCTTTCGCGTGAAATCAATCGCCTCTTCGCCAAAAATATACACCGAATCCGTATCGTATTGCGTCCAATAAATCGCTGTAAGCGTTATCAAAGCAAACGCCTCCGCCTGCACATCCTTTTGCCGACGGGCTTCGTTGAGGAACATCTTTGTATAATGCCGGTCTTCGGGCAGCCCCTCAACCAATTTCAAGATGACCCGCAACGCATCTAACCTTGCCGTATCGTGCATTTGCGGCAGGAGCACGGCGATGCTGTCAGCCTGCTCGCCTTTTGAGAGGGGTTGTGCCTGCGATGGGACTGTTAATGAACAGGCTACGAGGGTGAGGGTGATTAAGATGTTTTTCATGTTTTGGGTTGATGGGGTGAAAATAATCAGTCGCAAAGATACAAAAAAGTTTTCAATTGCCTATCATTAGTTTTCATTTTTTTTCGTATCTTTGCAAAAAATAATAATAAATTTAATATGATTACTCAACAACTCTTAAACCCCAAAAGTATTGCTGTGATTGGTGCTTCGAACGATGTGTCTAAGCCCGGT
>WRKV01000027.1 GCA_009777915.1 Bacteroidales bacterium
GTTGCGAGTTTCGGAAAATTATCGAAAGCCACATTGACCTATTTCGACATCAAACAAGAGGTATTTTTCGCCGATATTTCGTGGACGGATCTTTTGAAAGCACTTCCGAAAAAACCGATTTTGTATCAAGAGGTCTCCAAATTTCCGGAAGTACGTAGGGATTTGGCGTTGTTGGTGGATCAACATATCACATTTGCCGAAATCGAAAAACTTGCTTACAACACCGAAAAAAATTATCTCCAATCGGTGAATTTATTCGATGTTTACGAAGGCGACAAATTGCCGGAAGGCAAGAAATCATACGCAGTTTCGTTTATTTTGCAAGACTTCGAAAAAACCCTGAGCGAAAAACAAATCACCGGCGTCATGGAGAAAATGATGCGACAAATGACGGAGAAATTAGGGGCTGTGATTCGGTAGTTTTTTATTATTTAGGATTTATGAATGATGATTTGCTGTGCCCAATCGCACTCATAACCCATAAATCATAAAATTTATTTCTCAATCCGAATCCGGGCGTCTACTGCCACAACTTTTTGCGGTGATGCCAACAGCGGATTCAAATCCAATTCTTTGATTTCGGGAGCAACGGCAACTAATTTCGACAACCCTGCAACTACTTCGGCGAATTGCTCAATCGGTATTCCCGCTTGTCCGCGAACACCTTGCAAAATAGGATAACCATTGAGTTTTTCAATCATGGTTTTTCCATCGCTTGCTGTGAGTGGAGCAAGTCCGCTTTGCACGTCTTTCAAGACTTCGATGAAAATCCCACCTAATCCGCAAAGAATTAAATGTCCGAATTTGGGTTCGTAATTCACGCCGGCAAATAATTCAATTCCTGACAACATCGGTTGCATCAAAATCGCTGTGGTATCCTTGATTTGAATCATTCGTTCAAATTCTTTTGCAACAGTTTCCTCATCTTTCACGTTGAGTACAACGCCGCCAACATCAGATTTATGAACGGGTCCAACGACTTTCATCACAATAGGGAAACCTAATTTTTTGGATTCCTGAATCGCATGTTCTTTCGAAGTAACAACCGCTTCGCCCGCTCTCGGAATATGGCAAGCATCTAAAAGTGCCTGTATTTTCGCGGGTTCGATGTAACCGTCTGCACTTTCATCAATGATTTTGCGAATAGTTTGGGTGTCAACTTGGCTCAAATCATCTTTCGATTCGGATGGTTTAGGTGTGTAGAATGCACGTCCCAAAGCCGTTCCAAACACAACTTCGTCCGGAAAATTCACGTTGCCTTTGCCTAAAAACTCTTTAACTTCTTCTTTCGCGGTGAGCGTGGATGGCAAAATCGGATAGATGGGTTTTTTGCAAGTTTTCATTTTTTCGTCGAGCAGTTTGTATACGTCGAACAGCTTGAAAAGACCGGGAGTTCCAAAGATTACAGCCATGGCATCTACATCGAAATAATTTTCGCAATAGTCAATAATAATGCCTAATTGTTCGGCAGTTCCGGTTGCTAAAAAGTCGATTGGATTCGCCACAGATGAGCCTGCAAAAAGTTGAGTTAGCAATTCATCGGCTTTTTCGCCTTCGATGTGCGGAACCTGCAAACCCGCTTTGGACAAGGCATCGGTGAGCATCACCGCAGGACCGCCTGCATGTGTAATTACGGCGATATTCTTTCCTTTCAATTCTTGGTTTTGAAAAATCGACGCAATCGAAATCAAATCCTGACGACCGTAACAACGCACAATTCCGGCTTTTTTGAACAAGGCATCTACCGCCACGTCAGAGTTTGCCAATGCACCGGTGTGAGACGATGCCGCACGACTTCCGGCATCCGACGAACCCGATTTAACGGCAGCAATTTTACAACCTTTTTTGATCAACGAACGTGCCGCTTTTAGAAGTTTTTCCGGATCGTTGATGGTTTCAATGTATAACAATTTCACCGGTGCGGAAGTTTTCGGATCGTAAGATTCATCAAGATTTTCCAAGATTTCTTCAACACCGGATTGTGCGGAATTTCCAACCGAAAACACATTAGCAAACGTGAGCCCGTTTTGGATACCCGATTCCATAATAAACACAGCAGTTGCACCCGAACCGGAAATAAAATCACAGCCTTTTGCATCTAATTTCGGAATCGGTTGTGTAAAAATACTGTGATGGTTTGGCGTCAAAATTCCAACGCAATTCGGACCAATCAACGAACATTTTGCATCGTTACAAAAAGCCACAATTTGGTCTTCCAAAACTTTGCCTTCCTCAGATTCTTCGCTGAATCCCGCAGAAAGAATGATGATACCTTTGGTGTTTTTTTCTTGGGTTAAAATCTTTACGGTTTCCGGACAAAATTTTGCAGCAATCGCTAAAATCGCCAAGTCGGTTTGCGGTAAATTTTCAACTTTCGAAATACAGGAAATCCCTTGAATTTCGCTCTCTTTAGGATTTACAACATAAAGTTCTCCGGAAAAATTTCCATCGATAATGTTTTTCAAAATTTTTCCACCGGGCTTAGACACATCGTTCGAAGCACCAATCACAGCAATACTTTTGGGGTTTAAGAGTTGTTGAGTAATCATATTAAATTTATTATTATTTTTTGCAAAGATACAAAAAACGGAACACATACCATGTACTCCGTTTTTTTTGTTATCGGATAACTGTTACTTCGCCACTTTCTCAAGCCATCTCACCATAGAAAGCATAATGGTCATCGATAGAGTCAATGCGGCAACAAACACAATCCAAGTGCCCCAAAGCGGAAGGTTTTGGTAAAGCATCACACCGAAAAACAGGAGGAAATTTCCAAGTCCTGCCGCAGTGAGCCAACACCCTTGCATCAAGCCTTGATACTGCGGTGGCGACACTTTCGACACAAACGAAATACCCAACGGACTGATAAATAATTCCGCAATGGTGAGAATGAAATATGTACCAATCAACAAGAACGGCGTTACACGCATAGCGTGATCCAAACCGCCCATCGCTGTACGTTCGGCTGCATCAGGCAAACCAATTGAGCCAAGTGCCATAACAAAGAATGCCAAAGCCGCAACTCCCATACCAATAGCGATTTTTCTCGGTGTTGAAGGCTCTTTGCCTCTGGCTTTGAGCCATCCGAAAAGACCAATCACAACAGGCGTGAGAAATACGACAAACAACGGATTGAACGTTTGGAATACCTCCGCACCTTCGAGCGTTGTAAAGCCGAGATTGACTTTAAGCATTTGGGTGTATTCGTTGGCAAACAACGTTAGAACGGCACCGCTTTGCTGAAACGAGAACCAAAAGAAAAACACCACACCAAACACTGCAAACAGGGCATACAAGCGTTGTTTCACTTCCTTGATATCCATTTCTGTGATGCCTGCTCCATCCAATTTTACTTCTTTCTTTGCAGCAGGATCGGGCAATCCTTTACGGTTTATTTGGAATATCACTAAGGACGTGAGCATCGCAAAAATAGCAACGCCAAACGCATAATGATAACCGGTGGTAAACACATTCAAATACTTATTGGCAAACACCGTCAAGTCCGTCGCACCTTGTGCAGCGGCAAGATTTTCGAAACGAATCAAAGCCTCAGAGCCTGCCTCCAATGTGCCGGCAATCCAGCGATGGCACAGCGACGGCAAATCCGCATTGAACGAAAAACCTTGAGCCTGCACCCACAAATTCCGCACCATTACTGCAATGATGGGCGAAAACATCGCACCAACATTGATAAACATATAGAACAGTTGGAAACCCGAATCGCGCTTGTCGGCGTATTTCGGATCATCGTACAACTGCCCTACAACAGCCTGCAAGTTGCCTTTGAACAGTCCGTTGCCAAACGCAATGGAAAAGAGTCCAAAGCAGGTAATCGTGAGTACGAGCGACATGTTTTGCACCGGCGTCTCTGTAGGGATTGCTAAAAGCAAATAACCGACAGTCATCAGGATAAGTCCTGCCATGATGGTTGGTTTGTACTTTTTGGTTTTGTCGGCGATTCGACCGCCCACCAACGAAAGTCCGTAGATGAGAGCATAGAAAACCGAGTAGATAATGGCTCCTTGCGTGCCTGTGAATCCGAATTTGTTGTTCAAAAACAACAACAGGATTGCAATCATGACGTAGAATCCGAAACGTTCGCCCATATTCGCGAGTGACGCGGCTAACAGGCCCTTTGGATGGTTTTTTAACATATTTTTTGGGTTTTTTGGTTTACAAAAAAATGACTATTTCAGATCCATTTTCTTTTTCACAAGTTCCATCACATTGTCGCTTTCAGCCGAATAAAGCAAGGTTCCGCCCGATGTATCGAAAATGTAAGTATATTTGTGTTCTTTCGCCACTTCTTCAATAGCAGCTCTCGCTTTTTCGATGATAGGAGAAAATAAATCCTCTCTTTTTTGTTCGAATGTTCTTTCGGAACTTTGACGAAATTCTTGAATACGAGTTTCGAGGTCTTGAATGGCTCTAACGCGTGTGTTTCTAATCAATTCCGACCATTGTTGTTGATTGGCTTGAAACTCGTTCACCAAATTTTCGTATTCGGTGATCATGGTACGCGACATCTCTTCAAGTTCTCTGTTATGAGCTTGCAATTCGAGTTCGGCTTCTTCCAATTCGGGCATTAAGCGCATCAGTTCAGCCGAGTTGATGTGTCCGAGTTTAATTTGCGAGGACGCAGCAACAGTGAACGTAAGTGCTGCGAAAATAAGTGTTAGGATTTTTTTCATGTTGTTTGGTTTATTTATTGTTATGTTTTATCGTGTCCCGACATTCGTATTTTGCTGAATAAGCGGGTCTGTTCGTTGCAGTTCGGGCGAAACTTCGATCGTACGTCTGTTGCTTGGTCGAAGTCCCATATCGTTGAGAATTTCATTGCTGATATCTCTGCGAGTGTCGGCGTAGAGCAGGTTAGCGTTATCCGACCGATCGAACACAAATTCGTAATTTCTGTTTTTGGCAATTTTTTCGATAGACGAATACACGCGATCTTGGATTGGTCGGAGCATTTCCTGACGTTTTTTGAACAAATCGCCTTCGGCACCGAAACGCCGACGTTGCAGGTCTTGTGCCTCTTTTTCTTTGTTTACGATTTCTTGTTCGCGTCTTCTGCGCATATCGTCCGACAATAGAGGTGCTTCGGCTTGAAACCGTTGAAACAGTCGGTCAATTTCTTGAAATCGTTCTTCGATTTCTTTTTGCCAGCGAATCGACAAGTCGTCGATTTCTTCGATAGCATCGTTGTATTCGGGAATGTTACTCAAAATATATTCTGAGTCTACGAATGCGAAACGTTGTGCACATACTACGCTTGTTGCGAGTACGAGAATTGCGGAGATGATGATTTTTTTCATGACGTTTAATTTTTTAGTTTAGTATACAATTTTTATACAGCAAAAACCGTGCCAAACTTTAATTTTTTTGCAAAGATACGAAAAATTTAGGAATTTTCAACAAAATTTTTAATTTTATACAAACGAAACCATTCAAGCTGTCAAATACAGGGTGTTATATGTCCTAATCCAAAGACTGATTAATTGAAAAATGGAATTGGCTTCCGCTTGCGGATGGATTGCCGGGAACGTTGTCGAAACCATAAGCCCAATCCAAGCCAAACATACCCATCGCTGCCAACCACAACCGCACGCCAAACCCCGCAGAACGGTAGTTTTGGTACGGATTAATGTGTCGCGGATTTGCCCACGAATTTCCGGCTTCGACGAAAGCTAAACCGTAAATCGTTGCAGCCGGATTGAGAGTAACCGGATAGCGTACTTCAAAAGTCAATTTATTAAATGCCAAAGCTCCGGTTTCCGGCGAAAGCGATTCGTTGGTATACCCTCTCATACCAATGGTTTCAGCACCGGAATAGGAATACATCGCCATACCATCGCCACCCAGTTTGAAACGCTCAAACGGAGTATAACCCATATTCTGATTGTAACGTCCGATAGCACCAAACCTTACACGCGGATTGATAACCAAATTTCCGATCGGATTCAAAAACCAACCTGCTCTGAAATTCCATTTGTAAAATTCCAACCATTTGAATTGCTGATGATCTAACCATTTCCGTTGCTCTTCTTGACTTTCTATGTTATCCGGCACTTCCAACGGATAGTCTTTTCCGTTCAAAAACGAATAAGGCGGAGTTAGTTGTAAAGAGATATTCATATCTGCACCGGTTTTCGGGAACATCGCACCATCCAAATTCGCACGACCTAAACTAACGGTATAACTGAAATTATTGTATGTTCCGTCGGAAACGGGAAACAGACCCGAGAAATTTTTAATATCATAGTATTGATAATTGAACGATTGGTAAAGCGTGAAAAACATATCCGGCACTCGCAAACGCTGTCCCAATCCGAGAGAAGCCCCATTGGTCGTGATCCAGCCCCTCATGGGATTTCCTTTGTTCAAACCGTTGGATTGCATGGTTGTATAGATGGAAATACTGAGTGCGTAAGGTTTTCTGCCTCCCAACCAAGGCTCGGTGTAAGATGCACTGATCGAATGATAAGCCGATCCGTTGGATTGTGCTCGAATACTCAACCGTTGTCCATCGCCGGATGGAAGCGGTTTCCAGCGTTCTTTTCGAAAGATATTTTGAATGGAAAAATTGTTGAATGAAAAACCGAGAGTTCCCACAATCATACCGCCGCCCCAGCCTCCGGAAAGTTCCACTTGGTCGGAACCAACTTCCTCAACGGAAAAAATCACGTCTGCCGTGCCTTCGTCCGGATTGGGTCGCACATCGGGATTGATGCTCGCATCATCGAAATACTTCATCATGCGTAGTTCGTTCATGGAATTGATTAGGTTAGACCTGCTGAATAATTGACCGGGATAAACCCGAAGTTCGCGAATAATCACGTAATCGTTGGTACGCGTGTTGCCCGTGATACCAACGCGATTCAGACGAGCCTGCTTGCCTTCTCGCATACGAATTTCCAAATCTACCGTGTCGTTTTCAACGCGAACTTCAACGGGAGACGCCGAAAACATGAGGTATCCCTCATCGGTATACAACGAATAAAGATCGCCCTGTTGCGGATTAAACGACAGATTTTTTTGCAATTTTTCTTCATCAAAAACCTGACCTTTTTCAATACCCAAAACGTATCGCAAAAATTCATCGGGATATATCGTGTTCCCAACAAAATTGATGTCTCCGAAATAATAGGTATTTCCTTCCGAGAGGTTGATGGTCAGTTTCACACGCTTATCGTTGATGACGGTAATCGAATCGTGAATCACTCGAAAATCTCTAAAACCTTTTCCGCCGTAGGCAGCGGTCAATGTTTTTATATCCTCACGAAAATCCGGTTCAACGAATTTCGAACGTTTCCAAAAACGGAACACATTTCTTTGTTTGGTGCTTTTCAAATTTCGACGAACACTTGCATCGGAAAACGCCAAATCGCTTGCCCCTGTAGTCCATCGCCATGCTTGTTTGAGACCGTGAAACGACTCGTTCGGATTGTCCGTTCGCAATGCTTCGTTGCCGATAATTTCAATTTTGCTGATTTTCACACGCGGACCTCTATCCACTTCAAAAATCAAATTGATACCGCCGGTAGCCGTGTCGAATTTTTGAATTGCCGTTATCTTGGCGTTGAGATATCCCTTTTCTTTGTAGAAGTTTATCCCTCGTGTCCGCAGTCGATTGAGCTTGTTTTCCGTGAGAACATCGTTGGGTTTGATTTCGAGTTCGTCTCTCAATTTATTAGCCTCAAATTTCCGCATTCCGGTTACTTCAAACGTACTGATGCGCGGTAATTCCTCCATTTCGATGACTAAGAAAATTTTGTTTTCTTGAATATGCGTTGCGTATATTTCCACGTTTCCGAAAATACCTTGTCGCCACAAACGGTCGATGGCTGTACTGATTTTTTCACCGGGAATCGTAATTTTTTCACCCATTTCCAAACCGGCTAACAACATGATATTTCGAGGGTCTAACGACACCGCTCCCATCACGGTGATGCCTCCGATTTCGTAAGTTCGAGGTGTGCTGTGAATAAATGTTGTTTCATGGTCTTGCCCGAAAACATTGGAAAGAAAGGCAAAACAGAAAAAGGCAATACAAATATAATTTCGTTTCATTAGATTAATTCAAGTTGTTGAGAAGTTTTTCCGAATCGACGTTCGCGTTTTTGGTAGTCGATTAAGGCTTTATAGAATTCGTCTTTATTAAAATCGGGCCAAAGCACATTCGTAAAATACAGTTCGGTATAGGCTAATTGCCACAGGAGAAAATTGCTGATTCGGTATTCGCCACTGGTACGAATGAGTAAATCCGGACTTGGCATGAAAGCCGTATCCATGGCTTTACTCACGGTTTTTTCCGAGATTTCGCTGATGGAAATTTGATTATCTTGAACGTCTCTTGCAATGTGTTTCACCGCTTCTGTAATTTCCCAACGCCCACTGTAACTAAGTGCCAAAACCAACGTCATTCGGGTGTTTTGTGCTGTTTTTTCAATGGCTTCGTCCAAAATTTCTTGCGTTTTTGCGTCTAAACTATCCAAATTTCCAATAGCCCGAAGGCGGATATGGTTCTTCATCAACGTCGGCGTTTCGTTGTGAATACTGCGAACTAAGAGGTTCATCAGAGCGTTCACTTCGTCTTTTGGGCGATTCCAATTTTCGGTTGAAAATGCGTAAAGCGTTAGAAACTCAATGCCGATTTCGGCAGCAGCCTCAACGGTTTCGCGTACAGCGACAGCACCTTGTTCGTGTCCTAAATTGCGGTCTTGCGAACGCTGTGTCGCCCAACGTCCGTTCCCATCCATGATGATGGCAACGTGTTTAGGCAGGCATTCGGGTTGTATGGCAGATTTGAGACTCATTTTCGAAAATTAAAGTTCTCCCATCGAACGTCTGACACGGTCGGCTCCACTTTGTTTGTGAGCCGGACAAGATGCTCTGTTCGGAGTGCCGATTTTCGCCGTAAGCGTTACTCCGGCAAACGAATACCAGTCCGTTTTGTTCGAACTGCCTCGTCGAGAACCTTCGGGTTGAGGACCGTTTTTCGAACGATCGGCAAGTTCGAGAGCCACAGATCCTTGTTCTCTTGCCAAAACTTCACGATTGATGTAATTACCACTGACATCATCTAAATAATCGGTCAATGTGAAACGCATACCCCACTCCAAACCTACGGCAAATATGGAGTTCAGGCTGTATTTGAAACCCAATCCGAATGGAAAACAAATTTGGGTTGTATTGTAGAATTTTTTGTCGGGATACTCTGCCAAACCTTGTCCTTCGGTGCTTAACCGAGCCAAGTCTAACCATTCCCCTTTGTTTTTGTAAGGATCCCAGCGATAGGCTTGCGGATTGAACGTAAACAAGCCAACCCCTCCGAAAAGGTAAGGCGAAAAGCGGTATCTGGTTCTACTTCCCGTAAAATAAGGCAGAAAATTGATTTCCGTTTGAATCGAAAATTCGTTGATTCTCGAACGAAAACTCAAATTTCGGTTTTGTTGAAATTCGTTGTTGTGTTTTTCATCATCTGCTTTAACGGTTCCCCAGAGAGCGTTGCCACGAATGGTCCAACGTGTGTTGAGGTTGTAGCGATAAATCACACCTGCGGCTAATTGTGTTTGAGAAAATACTCCGGTGGGATTCAGATCGCCCAAGTAGAACGAACCACCAACTAAACCGCCTATTTCAGAGCGTTGAGCGAACATTGATGACAGAGCAAACATGCCAATCAAAATACAAAAAATTAGTTTTTTCATACGATATTGGGGCAAAACATATTCTGCAAAAGTACAAAAAAAAATCGAAACCACCAAATTTTTTATGAAAATTATTTTTGTATGGGGCGACGTAGAGACGCAAAAATTGTAAAGGGGCGACCGCATGCGTCGCCCCTACATTACTCCAATTCCACCGATTGATAAACATTTCGGACGTCTTGTTGAAGTCCTTCCTGTTCGCGGGTGGCACGGCGTTCGGCTCTGCGTTCGCGTTTGGTTCCACCGTATTTCGCATGGCGATTTCCACCGAGCGGAATCGACATGCCGAGGTTGAGGTTGAAGTTCGCATTGTAAACCGGAAGCCCCCAAGGTAAGGGCCAATTGTCGCCTATTTGCGGCGTCCACGCAAACGGAAAATAGTCCATTCCAATAAAGAAATTGAAAACGTATTTCGGCGTGAAATTCATCGCCCAACCTGCGGTTCTAAAGAATCCGTTCCAAACAGACGTACTCAAACTGAGCGAGTACCATCTGCACGGACGCAGATTGTACGACAATGTGAGTTCGTTGAATCTCCTTGGCAAGCCCCAATGGGTGCTGTACAACAGTCCGGCACTCATTTTATCGTTCAAAAAACTGTACTCCAAACCAATGTTTGTGGTGGTTCGCAAGCCTCGTGAAACTTTTCCGCCTTCACCGGTTATTTCTATATTTTTAGCGATTTCATCAAATTGATCTTTAAGATAATCGAGGTCTTCTTTCCAGGAACCCTTGCCTTCTTCATCTTTTTCGCGTACCACTTTTACGCCGTCATACCAAAAATTTTTGTCGAACGCTGCACCGGTTGACTGTTTGTAGCGAATAAATCCCAAATCGGTGATACCCAACGAAACGGTAAACCCTTTCAACGGCAACGACGGGAGCAATGCTTCCAAAAGGTTGTCCATATTGTAAACCACACCCAAATCCAATGCAACACCGAAATTGATGAGATCCATGATTTCGACGTTGCCGAGATCAACCAAACCAAAATCAACGCCATCTAAATTATTTTCTGCATCTCTTTTTTCTTCAAGTGTTACCAATCCACCCAAAACAGAGGCGTATGCATCGGCGTTTAAGGTCCATTTTTCTGCTGTGGTGCGTAGAGTGAGATCGTCCACTTTGATACGACCGTCAACAAGTCCAACCAACGGTTTAATTTTGGCACCCATTCGGAAATCATGCCCAAGAATTTCGATATCGCGAGCGTGACCAATGGCTAATTCGACGTAGCCCCGTGCGGCAACGTTCAGATTTTTCCAATCAAATCCGCCATCTTCGCCTAAATCCAATTGTTTCATAAATGCAAACACATCTTTCGGGATATTCGCACCGGCGTTGACTTTGACGTTCAAATCTGCCGACCAAAAACGGTTGTGTTTGGTGTAAAATCCGAAACCGAGAACGCTGATATTAGCATCTGCACCAACGGTTTCACCGAGTCGTCCGATTTTTCTCAAAAATTGGTTTGACGAAATTTCGGGGTGCATGAAAGTTCCCAATTGTCGGTCGTTTTTCGGACCCACAGGATAGAGGAAATCCGCCAATTTTATGTTGGATTCGAGCCCGAGAAACAAGTTGCCGACAACAGGAAGGTTGACATAGCCCATCGATGGGCTCATGGCAGGATTCCGTTGATGACTCATGTGGTATTTGTCCATAAAATAGCTTGTGCGAAGGGTTTGACCTTGCACATTCAAAGCAAAAATTGCTGTAAGTGCGGTGATAAGTATTTTTTTCATGTCTATAATTCTCTAAGGTCAATATCCATTCCGGCTTTGCTTTCAGCCTGAAGTTTAATTTGAATAAAATTATCGGGTCTCAGCGGTTCGTCAACCATACCGGCACTTGTTTTGAGAATAAGCTGCCAGATGAGACCTCTCATATTGATGATACCTCGATCTTTGGTTTCCGTGTCGTCGAATTCGAGCACCGACCTGTAATTGCTGGTGTTTCCTTTAATTTCGAACGGTTTGATATTCAAATCCGGAATTCGGTTGTCGTTCTCATCAAGCGGAATCACGTTGGCGATGATATCAACAGGGAAGTCATTGTTGACGATTGCCACCAATGCAATTTTATTACCGTTGAGCAGTTTGCCGACAAGCGAATCGCCGATATTTCTCATGGTGTCGTGAATCACAATTCTGAAGTCAGGTCCTACGGCGAGTGGTGCCACGAATCGGTAACTTAGGTCGGCTTCGTAGGTTGTTGTGAAATCCAAGGTGGTCGGATTTGCCGAATTGATTCCGCCGTTTACATGAATTTGAATCGAATCGGGAATGGTTCGAATAATGTTGGCTAAATTTTCGGTAATCAATGTGAAACCGGGTGGAACAGGCGTTCCTGCTTTGGCAATAAAGAATTTATGTTCGGCAAATCCACCGCTAATCGGCGGAATCATATCGAGTACAATATCCACCGTATTTTGAGCTATCGGACCTCCGTTTTTGAACGGCACTAACTCTAATTCTGCCCTGAGTGGAGCTTCTAAGTTCGTTCTCAGAACTAACTCTAATTGAGGCGAAACATCTAAAACAGTACTGTCGCTATCTATGCTAATGCCTTCAATATCAAGTATTCCACTCAAATCCAACGTCGGAATATCATCGCCTAAATCAAGTTCATAACTGATGTTTGCGGTGATTTTTTCGATGACGATGCTGTCGATTTTCGCCACGACATTCAACATTAAATCGTCGATATCGAAAATCGGATCCGGAACGGTAAACATTGATGTGCGTAGAGAAACCTCAGCACTCACTTTGATTTCCTCATCAATTTGGATTTCGTTGCCTCCGGTAAACAGATGAGACAGATTCAAACTTTGAACACTAAGTATGATGGGTTGTGCTACACCTCCATTGAACACAACGTGGTGCACGTATTTGTTGTTGGGAATCGCAGGCGAAAAGTTGATGAAATTCGGGAAGTCGATAGTCAGTTCGATTTCCAGCTCATTGATGATACTTTCCGTGAGATTGGCTGCAGAGAGAAACTCCATATCCACACGTATTTTCGGACTGCCTTGCAAAGAAGCATTACCTATCGAAACGATGGTGATTTCATCCGGAAGTTCGAACGATTCTTCGAATTTGATCGAATCTCTAAAGCTGAGATCTCTGGTGATTTCATCGACATCAAGTTCGATCGTTGCGGACTTGAAGTAGAATTTGGAACTGATTTCCACTTCCAAACGTGTTGTAGTTTCCGGACTTGTTGCATGAAAAGGTCCTGCGTTGTAGGTTCCGCCCATGCTGTATTCCACCAAAACTCCGATATCGTCGTTCAATATGATATCGCCTCCTTCCTCAACGGCAATACCGGTAAAACGAGCCACCGGAACAAACAAACTAAGCATTTCTAAATTTTCAATACCAATGCCCGTTGTATCGAAAACGTATTTGGTTTGCACGCCGGGCTCTCCTTGACGCAGTTCGACTTTGGTAGGAAATAGCAATTCAAATTTTTCCAAATTGATGATCATGCCTGTTGGGAGATTCAGTGCTTTGACATTAATCCAAAATCCGGAGTTTTCCTCCAACGAAATTTCGTCAATACCAAGCACCAGCGAATTATCCAACGGCTCGTTGATATCAATCAGGAATTGCGTGTCAAAGGTTGTGTCGGTAGGCAGAGGAAAGAAATGATCGTAACCTCCGGCAATCAAAAGGTCTTTTAATTCCTGATCTTCCTCCGCAAGGGTGTTAATCTCCGATAACGTAAGCCCATCGGGATATGTAGAGGAATGATCCGTAATGAAATTTTGTATAATCGTAACAGCAGCCGGAGGCAGATAAAATTTGGAATCAATCGTGTCTTTGGGCAATCCAAATTCAAGATCCTCGAGCAAATCCGTCGGAAAGTCTCCAAAACCGTCGAATTTCAGTTCCTGATCGAAACTGTGTGAAATGGCGTCTGTTCCGAGTCCGGCAACATCGTTTAGTGATTCCAAATCAATTTCGATAATGGAATCCATGTTAAAGACATAACGTCCGTTGATCGTATCAAGCATCTCGATTTCCTCAATGCTTAGAAAATCTCCCAAAAGCAGCGTGTCTGTTTTCGCCAACGGAATAGAAATTGAACTTTTGATGCCAATGGTCAAGTCCAAGTCTTTGTTGAGGTCGAATTCTTTTTTGACGCAGGACGTGCCCACAACAGCCAAGATTGCGACGAAGTAAATTAGTTTTTTCATAATTTTATGGTTAATGGGTTAATGGGGTTAATTTAATTCTTTGGCGATTTTCGCACCGGCACGCAGAGCCTCGAGATTAAGGTTCACAACATCGTCGCCTTTACGTCCGAACATCTCACGAATAGCGGTTTCCAGCTTGTCGAAAGCGATTCCCAAGTACGGCGAAGCAGCACCAAGAATCACCACATTTGCGACTTTGATATTGCCTAAATCTTTGGCGATTTTTTCAGCATCGAGCATCACATGTTGTTTGATTTTTTTCACTTCTGCCAAAACGGTTTCCTTTTCGGGATAGTTCGGCACGTTGATAAATGGTTCGGTGTTGGTAATCACCCATCCATCGTTGGAAAGCCACGGCAGATAACGCAACGCCTCCATCGGTTCAATGGAGATAACCAAATCTGCTTTGCCTTGTGGAATCAGGTCCGAAGCGATCGGATTGTCGGAAATACGCAGGTGCGACTGCACATCGCCACCACGCTGGCTCATACCATGCACTTCGGCTTGCTTGAGATGCATACCCAGTTCAACGGCTGCAGCCCCAATGATTGTAGCGATAGAGAGGATCCCTTGTCCTCCCACACCGGCTAAGATGATGTCTTTTTTCATATTGCGATTACAATGTTTAATTATACGTTTTCGATCTGCCAATGGTTTGAATGCACTCGCGACGCGGAATGACTACGGATACGCCTTGATAGGCGATTTCCTCTTTTAGGATATTCACGATTTCAGCGTGATTTTTTGGAAGTGGTGTTACGATGCGGATATGCTCTTTTTCAACGCCAAGTCCTTCGCAGATATGCTCCAAACGTCCGTAGGCATGGGAGATCTGACCGCCTGTCATGCCGGTTGTAGAGTTGTCGACGATGATGATCGTTACATTGGTTTTTTCAATCACACAGTCTAAAAGTCCGGTCATTCCGGAATGTGTAAATGTTGAATCGCCAATCACCGCAACGGCAGGAAGCGATCCTGCATCCGATGCACCTTTTGCCATCGTAATGGAAGCACCCATGTCCACACAGGCATAAATCGCATTGTAAGGCGGCAAAGCACCGAGCGTGTAGCAACCGATATCCGCAAAAACCTTGCCTTTTCCGCGTTCTTCCATCACTTCGTTCAACGCTTTGTAAGTGTCGATATGCGGACAACCTTTGCACAAGGATGGCGGACGTGACACGACCAACGCAGGCACGTCTTCACCGCGTGTAGCAGGCATTCCCAAAGCTTTCGCAACTATGTTCGGATTCAATTCGCCCACACGTGGAAGTGTTCCATCTAAACGACCTTTCACCGCAGGTCCCTGATTTAAGTAGCCTTTCAGAAATTCCTCATAAACCGGATAACCATCTTCTATCACTAAAATTTCTTTGCATTCTTTCGTGATTTTTTCGATCGCTTTGCGTGGCAACGGATATTGCGAAACCTTGAGAATCGGGTGTTTGCAAGGTTCATCTTGATAATTTTCCATCAGATAATTGTACGCCAAACCACAAGCAATGATGCCCAACGATCGGTCTGAACCATCTGTGTATACGTTGTATTTCGAGTTTTCCGATGCCGTTTCGAGGGCAGGTTGTTTTTCCAAAAGTTCGTTGTACTGCTTGCGAGCAATCGCCGGAAGTAGGATAAATTGTTTCGGATTCGGGTGTAATTTTACGTCGTTTTGTTTTCTCGGTTCGCATCTCGTAACGCCTGCACGCGAATGTGCCAAACGCGTTGTAATCCGCATCATCACGGGGATCTGCATTTTTTCCGAAAGGTCGAAAGCATCGAACATCATGTCGTAAGCCTCTTGTTGGTTCGATGGTTCGAAACACGGAATAAACGCAAATTTCGCCAAGGCACGCGAATCTTGTTCGTCTTGCGAGGAATGCATCGACGGATCGTCGGCAATCAAATACACCAATCCGCCGTTGGCACCGGTGATTGCCGAGTTTACAAACGGATCCATTGCCACATTCAAACCCACGTGTTTCATGCAGCAAAGTGCACGTTTTCCGGCGTATGACATACCGATGGCTGTTTCCATCGCGGTTTTTTCGTTCGCCGACCAAATACTGTGAACCTTGCCATCTTTGGCTTGTTGAGAATTTTGAATGTAGGTAGCAATTTCTGTGGAGGGCGTTCCGGGATATGCGTAAACACCGGAAATGCCTGCATCTAAGGCAGCTTGAGCGATAGCTTCATCGCCCAAAAGTAAGGCTTTTTTCATAGAGTATGTTTCTTATTTTTTTTTAGAGTGCAAATATACGAATTTTTTTGTATCTTTGCAAAAAATTTTGAAAATTATGGAAAATTATATTGTATCTGCACGGAAGTATCGCCCCGATACATTTGATACGGTTGTCGGACAAGAAGCGATTACAACAACTTTGAAAAATGCGATTATCAGCGGACAATTAGCACAAGCGTTCCTGTTTTGCGGTCCGCGTGGTGTTGGAAAAACAACCTGTGCACGGATTTTGGCACGAACAATCAACTGCTTTAATCCTTCTAAAACCATGGAGGCTTGCGGAGGTTGCGAATCTTGCGAAAGTTTCAAAAACAACGCATCTTACAACATTCACGAATTAGATGCCGCATCAAACAATTCGGTGGAAAATATTCGAAGTTTGATTGAGCAAGTGCGGGTTCCGCCACAAGTTGGCAAGTATAAAATCTACATCATCGACGAGGTTCACATGCTCTCAACCGCCGCATTCAACGCATTTTTGAAGACTTTGGAAGAACCCCCTGCTTACGCAAAATTTATTTTAGCAACCACCGAAAAACATAAAATTTTACCAACGATTTTATCGCGTTGTCAAATCTTCGATTTTAAGAGAATTAAAATCGAAGACATCGCTAAACATTTAGCAAAAATTGCTGAAAAAGAAAACATCGTTGCCGAACCGGACGCACTTCACATCATCGCTCAAAAAGCCGATGGGGGCTTGCGGGACGCTCTTTCTATGTTCGACCAACTCGTAAGTTTTTCGGGAAATCATTTGACCTATCAATCGGTCATTGAAAATTTGAATGTACTCGATTATGATTATTATTTTCAAATTGTGGACGCATTTTTGAAAGGCGATTTACCCGGCAGTTTGCGAATTTTTAATGAGATTATGGATCGAGGTTTTGATGGTCAACATTTCATTATCGGATTGGGTGAACATCTGCGAAATTTATTGGTGTGCAAAGACCCGCAAACCGTGAATTTATTGGAAGTTGGCGAAACTATCAAAGCCAAATATCTGCAACAGTCGCAAGCGTGTTCGATACCATTTCTGATCAAAGCTTTAGATCTCAATAATCAGTGTGATTTGAATTACAAAAGTGCAAACAACAAACGACTTTCCGTTGAAATTACGTTGATGCAGATTGCCAGTTTTTTTTTACCCGAAGTTGACCTGAAGCCCGAACCACCTGTGTTTATCGCACCTGCGAACATTCCGGAAAAATCTAACAAAGACGAGATTCAACCTCATTCTGCAGAAAATGTTGTGCAACCCATAGCAACGGTTCAACCAGAAATTCCGCCACAAAAAATTGAGGAACCTGTCAAACCCAAATCAACGATGTTTTCAATAAAACAAGCGTTGACAGAGCCGTCCAAAGCAGAAGTCAAAGAAAGCAACAGCACGGAAATTCAAAAAAATCTAACCTTCGAAGAAGTTGAAAACGCTTGGAAATCCTATTCCGAAACACAAAATGGCGATCCTGCATTTTTAAGTTTGTTGCAAACATCTGAAATTCGATTGAACGAACAAACTCTTGAAATCGTTTTGGCAAGCCATGTTCAGGAGAATTTTTTGTTTCAGAAAAAAACAGAATTGCTAAATTTTCTGCGTTCAAAATTGTCTAATTGTGCGTTGCAATTAAAAACGATTATCAACGAAACCAAAGCACAGGAAATTCTCTACACACCAAGCGAAAAATTCAACAAACTATCCGACAAGAACCCTGAATTGAAGCGACTTCGCGAGGTTTTGGATTTGGAAATACAATACTAACGTCCGCGTCTTCTTTGAGGTTCCGGATTTCTCGCCAAAATATCGGTTTTCAACGTCCATCGTCCGTTCAACCAAACATAGGCATCATACACGCCACCCGCAGCAATGTAGGCTTCTCGCTGACTCGCCAAATCCGAACTTTGAGGCACCAAACGATCAAACACAATCATATTAGACTTGATCAATTTTTCTCGCTGTTTTTGTCCGGGTCTGGGCGTTCCTATCGGTTCGGAATAAGTTTGAAAATCGTAACGTAAAATCATCGAACTGCCACGTTTGAACTCAAAAACATGACGCCGAAAACGCTCTTTTCGTCCTCTCAATCCAACGAAAATTTCAGCACCAAAAACAAGATCGCCGTTTGGCTTAAATGTTAAAATTTCTACAAGTCTTCGGTTGAGCGTTCGGTCGTTGTCATTTTGTCCCAAAAGCGTGTAAAATTTACGTCCGTTGTGTTCCGTTTGAATCACTTGCCGATAATATGCACCATACCAATTATCCTTGTCTAACAAGGCATTCGGCAAATCGAAAATGATATCGCTTTCATCAATCAGTTGAATAATTTGATAGTTTTTTGTACGTTCGTGATACACCATCATCACCGCAAAATACTCTATGCCCTGATCTCGACGAACCATCCAATTGAACAGTCGAAATTTTTTATCCGGAGGCATTAATTTTTCGACTTGAAGTTGTGCAAACGGATAGTCGAACGCACCATTTTCCGTCAATATATTTTTCAAAAGATTCAAAAAACGCTCATTCGCATTGTAGCGAATGTGGTGATTGTCGCCTCTGGCAAGCGTATCAAAAAGTAGAGCTAATTCCATTTCCGCTTTCGCAAAATCGAACGTTGGTTCGGGAATTCGAGAATTGCTCCGTTGTGATTGCCCGAAAAACGCCAAAAACAACCATATCGCAATAAGTGAAATTTTTTTTGTATCTTTGTATTTCATTTTGCAAAAATACAAAAAAAAAATGACATCTGAAAATCGTTTATCTGCATTTGTGAAATTAGGGGTTTGTTTGAACGAGCAATTATGTTCCAAACATACTGAATTTACTGATGTTTTAGCTCGTGCGAATCAAGAAAATCCTTGGTTTACGGACGATAATATACGCTTTGCGTTGAGTGGCATTGTTGACGATTTGAATGAAAAAAATCTAAACGGTTGGGTATCGCATTATGCCCCTGCAATGCCCAAAACCATCGCCGTTGTGATGGCTGGAAATCTGCCGTTAGTAGGGTTTCGAGATTTTTTAGCCGTATTGATTTCCGGACATAAAATTTTGTGTAAACTATCATCGAAAGACAGCGTTTTGTTCCATTATTTGGCAAAAAAATTAATTCAAATCGAACCGAAATTTACAGAACAAATTTGTTTTGAAAGTAGTGTTATCAAAGGTTTCGACGCCGTAATTGCTACAGGCGGACATCACACGGTTCAACATTTTTACGATTATTTTTCAAAATATCCACATATCATTCGCGGGCATCGCAACAGTTGTGCAATTCTCGACAACACCGAAAACACTGACGAATTACAAGGTTTGTTTGAAGATATGTTTCGATATTTCGGATTAGGTTGTCGGAATGTAACGAAATTATTTGTGCCGGAACATTACGATTTTCAGAAATTAATTGCTGCGACACAACGTGCTACATCTCTACAACAATGCTTGCAACAGCATCATCTATACCAATCCAATTTCCAATATCAACAAGTTGTTTCGGCATTGAATAATCGGAAAACCATTGATGCGGGCGTGTTCGCGTTGATTGAAAATTCAAGTTTAACGCCACCAATTTCGATTGTTCACTACGAGTATTATTCGGATTTGGTCAATGTACAAAAAATTTTGGAAACACAAAAAAATCAGATACAATGCATCGTTTCGCATATCGATACCCCTTTCGGAAAGGCTCAAAAACCAACCCTTTTCGACTATGCCGATGGTGTTGACACGATGAAATTTTTGGGGAAATAAAAAAACGCCTTAATCGCAATTTTTGATGAAAAATGCCACCGTTTGTTTGTTAATTCAAAAAAAAGTTGTATCTTTGCGAAACATTTTAACCAAAAACCAAAACCATGAAATAAATGAAAATATAAAATAGCGTTGGCTAATTCTTGTTTATCGAAACTTCGACAATTTCTAATATATACAAGAGAATGCACCGCCCGAAAACGGGCTTGCTTATTCTTGTATATAGGTAGTCGAAGACCTCGATAAACGGATTTGTTAAGTCCGTTTTTTTTATTGTCTGAAGTCAACAATCTAAATCAAAATACTTATGAAAAAAATCACCCTAATTTCAATTCTCATCGCAGTTTTTGCAAGCAAAAGTTTTGCTCATTGCCCTATTCCGCAATGGTGTCCTGACGCCCCCTTGCATCAGACCGTTTGCCCCGGCGATACGATAGAAACTATCGAATTTCCATCGGTAATAGCTAAAACCCTGATCGTTACTTGGTGGACGGACGAGACACGCACCTACTCAACGCTTAATCCTCCTCCGGGCATCACGGTTTCCGGTGCCTCGACTCCAACTCCGCTCGGCGAGCGAGAATACGCGTGGCCTGTCTCCATTAAAGGTGCACCAACAGATATCGGCACGCACCACTACACTGTAAGCAATACCTGTGGTGTAGAGTTGCTACATGGTAGCATTACTTTGGGACCACCGGCTCCCACAACGCCCGGAACCATCACGTTTAGCAACAATCCTGTTTGCACGGGAGCTGGGTTCACAGCAAGCATTGCTGCTGTAAGCAATGCAACGTCCTACAACTGGACTGTTCCGGGAAGTATGACCCATGACGGTAGCGATGGGACCACCATAACTATTACCGATGCAGGCACCACAGCGGGTTCTCTCGCAATTTCGGTAACGGCAACTAACATTTGTGGCACAAGTGCTCCAAGCACAGCGAATATCACTGTTAACGCAGCACCTACTATCGGCACGGTTACACCCGACACCGACCAAAGCACGCCACGAAACACACCGTTTGCCAACACACTTACCATCAGTCCTGAACCAACAGGAACTCCAACGCCTACGATTCAATGGTGGTCGAACACAACAGGGCTCCCATCAGGAGGCACAGCCGTGAGCGGTGCCACAGGCAACACTTTCGATCCGCCAAATGATGTTGTAAACACCGACGGCGTGTTTTACTATGCAGTAGCAACCAACAGCTGTGGAGCCGCAACCACGTCCAATACGAGTGGTAAGCATATTGTGACCATGCCGCCACTACCCGCAACAGGCTGCGACTTTGTGAATAGAGACAGTGCAAGGATTCTTACGGGAGGTCCCGTAACAACTGATGTATGGACTATTCCTGCTCGTGCAGGTGTGGCATCGCAGACTTGGTCGGATTTGGTTGTTTCGTCACAATGCAACAAAACAGCCTATAACGGTGGATCAAGTAACAACTATATTTCGGATTGTAGAAACAACAGCACGCTTGTTGGTGCTACCAATGCGTTTCCGGGTCATTATTTTTCGTGGTGTGCGGTGATGCAGTATGCGGATATTCTTTGTCCGGGTGATTGGCGAGTGCCTACACGTGAGGATTTTAGGGATTTGGATATTTTGATGGGAGGCTCGGGCGAAACCAATACACGCGATCCGTCTACAGCAATCAACGGTCAACGTTATACGGAGGGCACCAATACGAATAATACTGCAGCAACCCACGTTCCTCGCGGGGGAACTTGGGGGGGCTCCCGCTTTACTGCACGCGCGAGCGATCTGACGGATGCGAATTCGCGCTACTGGTCGTCCTCAGAGTTCAGCACCCCGAATGCGTTCTACCTGCGCTACACTGCGTCGGGTGTCTACCCGCAGTACAACGTCACTAAGGATAACGGGTTCGCACTGCGTTGTGTGAAGGATAATTAGTAGGGGCGAGGCATGCCTCGCCCAAGTGAATAGTGATTAGTGAATAGTGACCGGAAACGTCATTGCGAGGGCAACGCCCGAAGCAATCCACAATAGCAAATAGATTGCTTCGCCACTGCGTGGCTCGCAATGACGGTAAATCGTAAATCCGTAAATTGTAAATTAAATTCTCCGAACCGGGTTCCGAAAATTGTTTGGTAACCGTCGTAGGGGCGACCCTTGCGGTCGCCCTCGTTGGCATTTGTCACAATCGCCGGCAA